>JBJMIW010000275.1:0-4023 GCA_045806665.1 Actinoallomurus sp. | reverse complement strand
GAGGGGCGAGCTACCGGTGTGCGGCGAAGAGGGAGGTCGGCCTCTCGTCGACGTCAGCCCCGAAGGCCTCAAGCGACTTCTCCTCGAAGAGGACATCGAACGGTACCGGAAGGTAGAGCGTGATGAGGCTGCTCGACGTGAACGTGCTGGTCAACGCCCACCGGCGTGAGGCGGTCGATCACAAGGCGTATCGAGCATTCGTCGGTGATCTCGTGCATGGAGACGAGGCTTACGCGGTCTCGGACTTCGTCATCAACGGGTTCGTACGGGTGGTGACGAACCAGCGGATCTGGGGCCCGCCGACCTCGATCGAGGATGCATTGCGCTTCGGCGCGACAGTGCGGAACCAACCACATGCCGTTGTGATCGCTCCGGGTCAGCGTTTCTGGGGCATCTTCAGCCGGCTGTGCCGGCAGGTCGATGCCAAGGCGAAGCTTGTACCGGACGCCTACTTGGCGGCCCTGGCCATCGAGCATGGGTGCGAGTTCGTCACGGCTGACCGGGACTTCGCCCGGTTCCCGGGGCTGCGGTGGCGGCATCCCCTTAACTGATCGGTCGAGGGCCACCGGGTTAGAGTGCAGGGCATGTTCGCCGTCACTGCCGTACGCATCGATGCCGAAAATCCACTGAACGGCCTGGAGTTGGGGGAGCGTCCCGAGCCGGCGGTTCCCGAGGGCTGGACGACCGTCACCGTCAAGGCGGCCGCGCTCAACCACCACGACGTCTGGACGCTCCGTGGCGTCGGGATCCGGGAGGACCGGCTGCCCATCATCCTCGGTGGCGACGCCGCCGGGATCGACGAGGACGGCAACGAAGTGATCGTCCACTCCGTCATCGGCGATCCGGATCGGGGCGGCGGTGACGAGACGCTCGATCCGAAGCGCTCCCTGCTGTCGGAGGTCTACGACGGGACGTTCGCGGAGAAGGTCGCCGTCCCGCGCCGCAACCTGGTGCCGAAACCGGCCTCGCTGTCGTTCGAGGAGGCGGCCTGCCTGCCGACCGCGTGGCTGACCGCGTACCGGATGCTGTTCGACAAGGCCGGGCTCCAACCCGGATCGACCGTCCTCGTCCAGGGAGCGGGCGGCGGGGTCGCCACCGCGCTGATCGAACTCGGTTCGGCCGCCGGTTACCGCGTCTGGGTGACCAGCCGAACCGAGGACAAGCGCAAGCGCGCCCTCGAACTCGGCGCGGACCAGGTCTTCGAGTCCGGGGCACGCCTGCCCGAGCCGGTCGACGCGGTCATGGAGACCGTCGGCCAGGCCACGTGGTCGCACTCGCTGAAGTCGCTGCGCCCGGGCGGCCGGATCGTCGTGTCCGGCGCGACCAGCGGTCAGGTGCCGCCGGCCGAGCTGAACCGCGTGTTCTTCCGTCAACTGTCGGTGGTGGGCTCGACGATGGGCACCCGGGAACAGCTGGTTCGGCTGGCGCGCTTCCTCGACAAGACCGGGGTGCGCCCCCGGATCGACCGCGCGATCCCGCTGCGGCAGGCCCGCGACGGCTTCGCCGCGATGATCGACGGGGACGTCTTCGGGAAGATCGTCTTCGCCGCCTGACCGTCACCGGCCGGTGCGCGGCTCGCCCTCACGCAGGATCTCCGAGCGCAGCCGTGCGGACGTCTCAGCGAGGAGCACGCGGGCCGCGGCCACCTGCTCCTCGTCGACGCCGTCCCGGGTCGCGGTGCGGATCTCATCGACGAACTTCCGCAGCGCCCGGTCGAGTTTGATGCGGGCCGCGTCCTCGCTGGTGCCGGTCGCGGTCGCCCAGGCGTCGTCCCAGGTGTGCCGCCACTCCTCCTTCAGCGCGCGCTTCTGCTCTTTCCAGTGCGCCTTCTGGCGCTGCCACTCGTCCTTCTGCCGCCGGGTCGGCTCCTTGAGATTCTGCGTCGCGCCGCCCGCCCCCTGCTTGCGCATCTCGCGGGCGGCCTGGGTGAGCTCCTCGCGCAGCGATCGCACCGTGTCGCGTACGTCCTCCTGGACCTCGCGGGCGATGTCGCGTACGGACTCGGTGAGCTCCTCCTCCAGCTCGGCGAGCTCGTCCATCCGACGCTCGAGCTCGGCGCGGCCCGCGTCGGTCAGGCGGTAGACCTTCTTGCCCTGCACGACCTCGTGGGTGACCAGCCCCTCCTCTTCGAGCCGTGCCAGCCGTGGGTAGATGGTGCCGGGGGAGGGGGAGTAGACGCCGAGGAAGCGGTCCTGGAGCAGCCGGATGACCTCATAGCCATGCCGTGGGCTCTCCTCGAGAAGCTTCAGCAGGTACAACCGCAGCCGGCCGTGAGCGAAAATGGGGCTCATTGCTCGCTCACGCTCCTCACTCGCTCGCCGATCGCGTCAGTTGCTCCGGATCCGGCCGGCTCAGCAGCGTGATGGCACCGGAGACCGAGTTGACGGCGAGGGACCCACCGCCGCCGCCGAGCGTACCGGTGACGTACTTGCCCATCGGGCGGTCCTGCCGGGTGAGCTCCGGGAACGCCGCGTCTACGCGGCCGGTCACGGAGTTCAGGGTCACCTTGGCGGAGGTCGACTCGGGCAGTCGCATCGTCACCTCACCGGAGACGGTGCTCACCTGGGCGTGGCCGTCGGCGCGCAGGTCGACGTCGGTGGTGACCTTCCCGGTGACCGAGTGCGCGGTCAGCCGGTCGAGGCTGCCGCCGGCCAGGGCGAGGTTTCCGGAGACGGACTTGAACGCGACCGAACCGGCGAGCCCCTGCGCCTCGATGTCCCCGGCCGCGGTGTTCGCGTCGATCGATCCGGTGACGCCGTCGAGGGTGACCGCGCCCGACGCGGTCTTGACGGAGACCCGGCCGGCCAGGCCGGTGACGACCGCGTTCGCGGTGGCGAGGTTGAGGGTGACGGGGCAGTCGGGCGGAACGGTGATCGTGATGGCGACGCGGCCGCGGGTGTTCTGCAGCCACTTCAGGACGCCGTCCCAGCCGCCGCCCTTGTGATTGACGGTGAGCATGCCCGCCTCGTGCACGACCTCGAGCGGCTGCTCGGAGATTTCGCCGATCTGGAGGGTGGGCCGCTCATCGCTCGACAGGATCGAGATGGTGCCTGCCACGATGTTGGCCCTGAGTGCGACCACGCCGTCGAAGTCGAGTTTCGTCGGCTCATCCACGGTCCAGCGTGCCACGGCACGATCCCCTTCCGTCGGGAGGCTTCGCTGTTAACAAGATATGTCGCGTTTTGCGAAAGTCAAGATGTATCGCGTCACGCCGGGTGGACCTGCCTGACGAGCGTGGCCGAGTACGCCCCTCAGACTGGACCGCGTCAGTACCTCTCTGAGGGAACGGCACCCTCAGACTCCCCGCCCGAAGCGGGCCGACCGGTGCCGACCACGCTCAGTCGTCGTCCTCGTCGCCCAGCCGCGCCAGCCAGGTGGCGAGCCGCTCGACAGGGGTCTCGAACTCGGGGTTCAGGTCGACGAACTCCCGCAGCCGACCGGCCAGCCAGACGAAGGAGACCTCCTCCTCGCCCCGGCGGTCGGCCAGTTCCTCGATCCCCCGATCGGTGAAGTACATCGCTAGCCTCTTGTTCCTTGGACACGTACCGGCCGGAGCGGAACGGCGCTCCGCACGCGAACGTGCGGAGCGCCGTACGCCAGGTGCGGCCGTTACTCGCTGAAGACCGCGGCCACCAGGCCCTGCTGCTCCAGGGCGTGTATCTTGGCGGACCCGACGGCGGGCGAGGAGCTCGCCCGGCGCGACACCCGCTTGAGCTCCCGGCCCTCCAGGTGCGGCGGCAGCTTCAGCGCCATGAAGGGCCACGCCCCCATGTTGGCGGGCTCGTCCTGCGCCCAGACCAACTCCGCGTCGGCCGGGTACTTGGCCAACTCCGCCTTGATCTCGTCCACGGGCAGCGGGTAGAGCCGCTCGACGCGGACCAGCGCGATCGAGGTGTCGCCGGACTTGGCCCGGGCCGCGGCCAGGTCGTAGTAGAGCTTGCCGCTGGTCAGCACGACGCGGCGGACCTTGCCCAGCTCCGCCGAGTCGCCGATCACCGGCTGGAAGCACCCGGACGTGAAGTC
>JBJMIW010000274.1:0-3946 GCA_045806665.1 Actinoallomurus sp. | reverse complement strand
CGGAGCGGTGCCAGGGGAACGGGATGGGACGCACCGCTCCGTCCGCCGCGGGGGGAAGGGGCCTAGTCGACGTCGACCCAGTCCAGGGTCCGGGTCACCGCCTTCTTCCAGGCGGCATAGCCGTTTTCGCGCTGCTCCTCGTTCCAGCGCGGCTCCCAGCGCTCGTCCTCGTTCCAGTTCTGCCGCAGCTCGTCGGTCGAGCTCCAGAACCCGACGGCGAGACCGGCGGCGTACGCGGCGCCGAGGGCCGTGGTCTCCGCGACGACCGGCTTGGAGACCGGCACGCCGAGGATGTCGGCCTGCAGCTCCATGCACAGCCGGTTGGCGGTGATGCCGCCGTCGACCCGCAGCACGTCGAGCGCGACGCCGGAGTCCTGCCGCATCGCCTCGACGACGTCGCGGGTCTGGTAGCAGATCGACTCGAGGGTGGCGCGGGCCAGGTGGGCGTTGGTGTTGTAGCGGGACAGGCCGACGATGGCGCCGCGCGCGTCGGACCGCCAGTACGGCGCGAACAGGCCGGAGAAGGCCGGGACGAAGAAGACGCCGCCGTTGTCGTCGACCTGCCGGGCGAGCGTCTCGCTCTCCGAGGCCCCGGAGATGATGCCGAGCTGGTCGCGCAGCCACTGCACGGCCGAGCCGGTCACCGCGATCGAGCCTTCGAGGGCGTACACAGGCCGGTCGTTGCCCAGCTGGTAGCAGACGGTGGTGAGGAGGCCGTTCTTGGACCGGACCAGCTCGGTGCCGGTGTTGAGCAGCAGGAAGTTGCCGGTGCCGTAGGTGTTCTTGGCCTGGCCGACGTCGAAGCAGACCTGGCCGACCGTCGCGGCCTGCTGGTCGCCGAGGTCGCCGGACAGCGGGACCTCGCCGTGGAGCGGCCCGGAGGCCCGCGTCACGCCGTAGAAGTCCGGGTTGGAGGAGGGCCGGATCTGCGGCAGCATCTGCCGGGGGATGTCGAAGAACGACAGCAGCTCATCGTCCCAGTCGAGCGTCTCCAGGTTCATGAGCATGGTGCGGCTGGCGTTGGTCGGGTCGGTGACGTGCACGCCGCCGTCGACGCCGCCGGTGAGGTTCCACAGCAGCCAGGTGTCGGTGTTGCCGAAGATCGCGTCACCGGCCTCCACGGCCTCCCGGACGCCGTCGACGTTCTCCAGGATCCACTGGATCTTGCCGCCGGAGAAGTACGTGGCCGGGGGGAGCCCGGCCTTCTGCCGGATCACGTCGCCGCGCCCGTCGCGGTCCAGCGCGGAGGCGATCCGGTCGGTGCGGGTGTCCTGCCAGACGATCGCGTTGTAGTACGGCCGCCCGGTGCGGCGGTTCCAGACCACCGTCGTCTCGCGCTGGTTGGTGATGCCGAGCGCGGCGAGGTCGCTCGCGTTCAGGTTCGCCTTGCCCATCGCCGTCTCGATGACGGCCCGGGTGCGCTCCCAGATCTCGGTCGGGTTGTGCTCGACCCACCCGGGGTTCGGCAGGATCTGCTCGTGCTCGAGCTGGTGCTTCGCCACCTCGTTGCCGCTGTGGTCGAAGATCATGAAGCGGGTGCTCGTCGTACCCTGGTCTACCGCTCCGACGAAGTCGGCCATGTCTCGCCCTTCTCGTTCCTTGGGAGGCCGTCCGGCCGGTCTCGGGGTCCGGCCGGACGGGTCACGCGGGTTCCGTGCGACTCGGTCAGGCCTTCTCGAACTCGGCCTCGGTCGGCACGCGGCCGGGCTCCGGCGCCTCCTCGGACGGGAGGAACCGCCCGACGAGCACCTGGTAGAGGCCCGCGCCGAGCACCGCGCCGATGAGCGGGCCGATGATGGGCACCCAGAAGTACAGGCCGCCGTACTGGTCGCGGAACGCGGTGCCGTATCCGGTGAAGAACGAGGCGAGACGCGGTCCGAGGTCACGCGCCGGGTTGATCGCGTAGCCCGCGTCGGTGCCCCACGCCATGCCGATGGCAACGACGATCAGGCCGACGATGAACGGCGCGAGGTTGGCGGCGGGGGAGGAGTTACGCAGGTCCGTCACCGCGAGGATCAGGAACAGCAGGATCGCGGTGCCGATGATCTGGTCGCGGAGGGCCCCGCCGGTGTGCACGGGCAGCGCGCCGTTGCCCGGCAGGGTCGAGAAGACGCCCTGGGTCTTGATCGTGTGACCGGGGTCCAGCTTGGCCAGGACCTCGCTGTAGTTCCAGCGCACGATCAGTGCCGCCACGAACGCGCCGACCAGCTGGGCCAGCGAGTACGGCAGGACCTTGCGCCAGGAGAATCCCTTGAACACCGCCAGCGCCACCGTGACGGCGGGGTTCAGGTGCGCGCCGCTGATGCGGCCCGCGACGTACACGCCCAGCGTGACGCCGAGGCCCCAGGCCCAGGCGATGCTGTCGTGGTTGCCGATTCCGCCGGCCACGACCTGCGCCACCACGCCCGTGCCGAACAGGATGAGGACCAGGGTTCCCGCGAATTCGGCGGCCAGTTCACCGGCCAGCCCGGGGATCTTGAGTCGCTCTGCCACGTCTCCTCCTAGGGGGGATGCCCAGCTCAGGGAGCATCGAGAGACACCGTCCGTGAGGAGGCTGTGAACATCCTCACGACTGTCGGGGACGCTAGGTCGCCTGGAAGAGCAGGTCAACAGACAGGTGCCGACAATGTCGAACACTGGCCACCGTCCGCTCCTGGAGTTAAGGTCTCCCGCGGTGATCAAACTCACAAAGGCCCCCACATCGCGCCCGTCTCGCCGTCGAAAAGGCGGCCGTGCGACCGACGACTGCCGACATTGTCGAATAGACGCCGACGTGGCTAGCATGGCTACGTGCCAGGTCCGGTGCAGTCGATCGAGCGCGCTGCCGCCATTCTTCGCCTGCTCGCGCGCGGTTCCGGTCGCCTCGGAGTCAGCGAGATCGCGGGCTCTCTCGGCCTGGCCCGGGGCACCGCCCACGGACTCCTGCGGACGCTCCAGGGGGTCGGCTTCGTCGAGCAGGACGAGGAGACCGGCAAGTATCAGCTCGGAGCGGCGCTGCTCCACCTCGGCACGAGTTACCTGGACGTCAACGAACTGCGGTCGCGTGCGATCAACTGGGCCGACGCCCTCGCCGGCCGCAGCGGCGAGGCGGTCCGGATCGGCACCCCTCTGGACGGCAGGGTCCTCGTCGTGCACCATGTGTTCCGACCCGACGACACCCTCCAGGCCCTCGAGGTCGGCGCGCTCCTCCCGGCGCACGCCACCGCGCTGGGCAAGGTGCTGCTCGCCTATGACGCCAATGCCATGGCGGCCCTGCAGGACACCGGCCTCGAATCCTTCTGCCGGCGCACCATCACCCATCCCCGTGAGCTCGGCCGGGCGCTGGCCGAGATCCGGGAGATGGGCTGGGCGGCCGAGGTGGAGGAGTTCACCGTCGGCGAGGCCGCCGTCGCCGCGCCGATCCGCGGACAGGGCGGCCTGGTCGTCGGCGCGATGGGCATCTCGGGGGCCATCGAGCGCCTCTGCGATCCGAGCGGCCGGCCGAAACCGACGCTGGTGACGTACGTGCGCGACGCCGCACGCGCCGTCTCCCGCGACCTTGGGGCCTCCCGCTGGTGAGCACCACCGGCGGCGCCCGGAACGGCAGGACACGATGGTAGAGCGCTATGTGATGTCGGTCGACCAGGGCACGACGTCGACGCGCTGCATCCTGTTCGACCACGGCGGGCGGCTGGTCTCGGTCACCCAGCGGGAGCACAAGCAGCACTTCCCGAGGCCCGGCTGGGTCGAGCACGACGCCATGGAGATCTGGCGGAACCTCGAGCGGATCGCGCCCGAGGCCCTCACCCATGCCGGCGTCACCCCCGACCGGGTCGCCGCGCTCGGGATCGCCAACCAGCGCGAGACCACCGTGCTCTGGGACCGGCACACCGGCCGGCCCATCGGCCGCGCCGTCGTCTGGCAGGACACCCGCACGGACTCCCTCGTCGACGAGCTCGCCGCCCGT
>JBJMIW010000273.1:0-8750 GCA_045806665.1 Actinoallomurus sp. | reverse complement strand
GACTTGCCCGCCCCGTTGGCGCCGGTGATCGCGACCCGGTCGGCCCAGCCGATCTGCAGGTCGACGGGGCCCAGAGTGAAGTCGCCGCGCCGCAGCACCGCGGAGCGCAGGGTCGCGACCGAGGCACCGGCGCGGGGAGCGGCGGCGATCTCCATCCGCAGCTCCCACTCCTTGCGGGGCTCCTCGACCACGTCGAGGCGTTCGAGCGCGCGCTCGGTCTGGCGGACCTTGGCGGCCTGCTTCTCGCTCGCATCGGCCCGGAAGTTCCGGCCGACCTTGTCGTTAACTCCGCCGTTGGCGCCGCGGGCCGTCTTCCTGGCGTTCCTGACGCCCTTGGCGGCCCAGTCCCGCTGTGTCCGGCCGCGCTGCGGGTGCCGAATAATCATCCGTCCAGCTCAGGCCGCATGCCTGTACTCGTGAAGGGTGCCGCCGAGTCGGTCTTGTCGGAGGACGTCGAGCCTCGTGAGCTGTGCCGGGTCGGTGATCGGATCGGGGAGCGGATGAAGCGGGGCTGCGCTGCGGAGGGCCCGGTGAGGCCGGTGCCCGTTATAGAACGTCTCGAACTCGCGCAGGGCGTGGAGGAGGTGGCGCTGGTTCCAGATGAGGGTGCGGTCCAGCAGCTCGTGCCGACAGGTGCACCCAACCCGACACAATAAGAACCTTTCACCCCTGATCGAGGGGCCGGTGGTGCAGGTCACGCCGCCCCACGCCAAGATCCGCAGGGATGGGTACCCCGGCCAGAAGAGCGCAGATAAGAACGGCAGGCCGGATGTCGTAGCGCCCTCGCCGCCGGCGGCCGACCCTGTCCAGTCCGAGGCGTCCGACCTCGACGGTGTCGGGGACGGTGATCGGTGATGCGGCTGGGTGATCTGGTGATCCGGTGGGCGACGAGCGGCAGCGTTGTGGTGCTGTCCAAGATCGCCGCGGTTCTGTTGCATGGGGTCGTGGGCGGCGCCGTCCCTGAGCGGGTAACCGGTCCTGGCCTGCGCGCACGTGACCACGACCGCGGCGACTTCACGCGGACTCGAGTAGGGTCGCGGCCTTGACGGCAAGCCATCGCTCGGCTTCGTCCCACGTCCAGCCGCAGTCCTTGACGAGGGTGCGCCACGCGGTCGTGCCGAAGCAGAACCACAGGATGTCGACGGTACGGTCGATGGTCAATCCGTCGGCCAGACCGCCTATCTGCCGCAGGTGGACCGCGATGTCGCGTAGCACGGACCGGTAGGCGGCTATCGCCTGTGCCCACAACGTCTCGGCGTCGTCGTGTACCGACGTGGCGGCGTACAACATGTCGACGGTGGCCCGATGCGTCTCGTTACCGATCCTGGTGCCGCGGGCGAGGATGGCGACCGCCTCGGCTGGGTCGGTGGTCCGCCGTACCGCCTCGAGGTTCTCGGTCGCGCCCGATTGGGCGACCGCCTCCGCGAGCAGTTCCATGAGAATGCTGGCCTTGCCGCCGGCGCTGGCGTAGACGGTCTTCGGCGCCACTCCCGCTCTCCGCGCGATGTCCGTCACGGTCACCCGCGCGTATCCCCGGGTGCTGAACAGCTCCCGGGCCGCGCGGATGATGTCGTTTCGCGTGTCCGCGGCGTCCTGCTCTCGGCGGGGGGAGCGGTACGTACGCCTGCTCATGTCACACCTCTAGTATCACAATGGTCGATTCAATACCTCATAGACGTATTGGTTACAGTTGTCTCACCTTAAACGACATGGCAGCGGGGGGCGCAGATGAGGGCATCCGATGGCGGGGTCAAGGACAGGGAGCTGCCTTCGGGCGGGATCGTCGAGACCGACGTGCTCGTCGTGGGCTCGGGACCGAGCGGGGCGTCGGCCGCGCTCGCGCTGTCGACGTACGGCATCCCGAACATCGTGATCACCAAGTACCGCTGGACGGCGAACACCCCCCGCGCGCACATCACGAACCAGCGCGCGATGGAGTTCTTTCGCGACATGGGCATCGAGGAGGAGGTCAAGGCCGTCTCGACCCCGCACGAGTTCATCGGCGACACGGTGTTCTGTTCGTCGATCGCGGGCGAGGAGTTCGGGCGTATCCGCACCTGGGGCACCGGCCCGGAGCGCGAGGGCGACTACGTCGCGGCGTCCCCGACCCTGAACTGCGACGTGCCGCAGAACTATCTGGAGCCGATACTCGTAAGTAATGCCACCAAGCGTGGCACCCAGACCCGCTTTTCGAGCGAGTACATCTCGCACGCGCAGGACGCCGACGGCGTCACGACGACCGTGCTCGACCGCGTCACCGGCGTGCGGTACCAGATCCGCTCGAAGTACCTCATCGGCTCGGACGGCGCTCGTTCGAAGGTCGCCGCGGACATCGACCTGCCGTTCGAGGGCCAGATGGATGTCGCCGGCTCGATGAACATCACCTTCAAGGCCGACCTCGCCGAGTTCGTCGGCCACCGCCCATCGGTGCTCTACTGGGTCGTCCAGCCCGGCGCGAACGTCGGCGGCATCGGCGCAGGCCTCGTCCGCATGGTCCGCCCCTGGCACGATTGGCTCATCGTCTGGGGCTACGACATCTCTCAGCCGCCACCCCAGGTCGACAACGCCGCGGCGCTGGAGATCGTGCGCTCGCTGCTCGGGGCACCCGATCTCGAAGTCGAGATCACCGGCACGTCGCTGTGGGCCAACAACGAGATGTACGCCACCCACCTGCAGAAAGAACGCGTGTTCTGCACGGGCGACGCGATCCACCGCCATCCGCCGTCGAACGGTCTCGGCTCGAACACCTCGGTGCAGGATTCCTACAATCTCGCCTGGAAGATCGCCGCGGTGCTCAGGGGATGGGCGGGCGCAGCGCTACTCGACACCTACTCGGCCGAGCGCGCGCCGGTCGCCAAGCAGGTCGTACTGCGGTCCAACAAGTCCAGCCGCGAGTTCGGCGGCTTCTTCGACGCCCTTGGCGTCACCACCGCGGCGAACGAGGCCGAGATGATCACCGCGATCGAGGAGCGCAAGCTCGACACGCCCGTCGGCCGCGCCAAGCGCAAGGCCCTGCGGGACGCCATGGAGCTGAAGCACTACGAGTTCAACGCCCATGGCGTCGAGCTCGGGCAGTTCTACCAGTCCACCGCGGTCGTCTCGGACGGCTCGGTCAAGCCCGCCCCGACCCGCGACCCCGAGCTGTACTACACGCCCTCGACGGTGCCCGGCTCACCGCTGCCGCACGCGTGGGTCGGCACGACGACGAAGAAGTGGTCGACGCTCGACCTCGCGCCGAGCACCCGGTTCACGGTCTTCACGGGTATCGCGGGCCAGGCGTGGGCGGATGCCGCGGCGGTGGTCGCCGCCAAGCTCGGCGTGCCGCTGAAGGCCGTCGTCATCGGCCCCGGCCAGGAGGTGACCGACCTCTACTTCGACTGGGCTCGGCTGCGCGAGATCGAGGAAGACGGTGCACTGCTCGTGCGCCCCGACAAGATCGTTGCCTGGCGCAGCATGACGATGGTCGACGACCCTGAGACGGTGCTGCTCGACTCGGTCCAAAGAGTGCTCAGTGCGGTGTGAGCCATGTCGCTGACGTTCGACCATGTGACGCTGGGGCAGCGGGTTCTGTTCGGTACCGGTGCCGCCGTCGGCAACACCATCGCGGCGGTGGAGGGACTCGGAGCGCAGCGGGTCCTGCTCATCTACGACCCCTTCGCCGTCGCGCTCGCCGACGCCGTCGCCGAGCGCGTCCCGGTGGTGCAGCGCATCGACGAGATCGTGCAGCACGTCCCGGTCGAGAACGCCACGAGGGCGACGGCTGACGCGGTCGCCGGTGGCATCGACGTGATCGTCACCATCGGCGGTGGCTCGTCGACCGGCCTGGCGAAAGCGGTGGCGCTGAAGATCGGCGTCCCGATCGTGGCGATCCCGACGACATTCGCCGGATCCGAGGCCACCGACGTGTGGGGGATGACCGAGGGGCGACGCAAGACGACGGGGACGGACCCGCGGGTGCTGCCGAAGGTCATCGTCTATGACGCCTCGCTGAGCGCTCGCTTGCCCGTGGCCATGGCGGTGGCGTCGGGTCTCAACGCGGTGGCGCACGTCGTCGACGGGTTCTGGGCGCCGCGCGCCGACCCGATCAACTGCGCGCTGGGCACCGAGGGGCTGCGGGCGCTGTTCCCGGGATTGCGCGGCCTGGTCGCCGACCCCGGCAACATCGACGCGCGCGAGCGGACGCTCTACGGCGCCTACCTCGCCGCGGTCGCGTTCGCCTCGGCCGGCTCCGGGCTGCACCACAAGATCTGCCATACGCTCGGCGGGGCTTTCAACCTGCCGCACGCCGAGACGCACTCGATCGTGCTGCCGTACGTCGCCGCGTTCAATGTCCCCTTCGCGCCGGATGCCGCCGAGCGCGTCCAGGCGCTGCTCGGCGTCGCGAGCGCTGCGGCCGGCCTCAACGCGCTGCGCACCGAGCTCGGCGCACCGGCTTCGCTCTCCGACATCGGGCTGAAGGAGTCCGAGATTTCCCGCGCGGCGGAACTGACCCTGCCCGCAGTACCACCGTCCAACCCACGACCGGTGACCGTGTCCGACCTGGAAGGCATCATCCGTGCCGCCTGGGCCGGCGAGCGCATCGCGTAGAGGAATCCCGAAATCATGACCAACCAGATCCCGCCCGAGCAGACCGCCCGTGAGGAAGACCTCATCGCCCGCGTGCTGGAGTCGTTCGAGAACACTCCCGACGAGCGCCTGAAATACCTGCTGCGGGAGCTCATGAAGCACCTCCACGCTTTCGTGCGCACGGTGCGGCTCACCGAGCCCGAGTGGAACGCCGCGATTGAGTTCCTCACCCGCACCGGCCACATCACCACCCAGCACCGGCAGGAGTTCGTGCTGCTCAGCGACGTGCTCGGCATCTCCATGCAGACCGTCGCCGTGAACAACGAGGTGTACGAGAACGCCACCGAGGCCACCGTGTTCGGCCCCTTCTTCGTCAAGGACGCCCCTCTCATCGAGAACGGCGGCGACATGTCCGGCGGCGCACCCGGCGAGCCGGCCTGGATCGAGGGCACCATCAAGGGCGTCGACGGCAAGCCGATCCCCGGCGCCCGCATCGAGGTGTGGGAGGCCGATGCGGAAGGCCTCTACGATGTGCAGCACGACGACCGCCGCGTCTACGGCCGCGCCCACCTCTACGCCGATGAAAAAGGCGAGTTCCGTTTCTGGGGCCTCTTGCCCACCCCTTACCCCATCGCGTACGACGGGCCGGTCGGCGACCTGCTCAAAGCCACCGGGCGCAGCCCGTACCGGCCATCCCACCTGCACTTCATGGTCACGGCGCCCGGCTACCGCACCCTCGTCACCCACATCTTCGTGCGCGGCGACGAACAGCTCGACAGAGGGGACGCGGTCTTCGGCGTGAAGGAGTCCCTCATCTACGACTGGACCCACCACTCCGCGGCCGAACCCACCCCCGACGGACGTGACCTGCAGGGCAGGCAGTGGGCTCGGACCCGTTTCGACATCGTCCTCGCCCCGGGCCAGGCCGTCGGCTACGCCGCCCTCATGGAATAGCGCGACGGCCCATCCTCCTCAACACCGCGGAAAGAGAGCAACACCGCACGACAGGACCTGGTCTGGGCGTCTTCGCCGTGCGCTCCGTGTCAACGTCTTCTGCCGCCGTTCAATGCCTACCCGCAGGTAGCGTTCAACCACGATCATGACGTACGACCCTCGTATGCGATCGCAAAAAGGAGCCCAGATGACCGACGATGTTCTGCGGGTGCCCAAAACCCCATCCGTGTCCTGTGACCTGCAAGTCCTCGAGAACAGAGCCTAGGCATTTCGTAGGCACTCGATCGGCATGCCCCCTACCGGCCGCGTGCCCAAGTTTTGTCCACACCTACCTCGCCCAGACCCACCGCGGTGACACCCCGGCGCCGGATCTGCAAAGCCTCGCGATGCGCCTGGCGACCACACCCTGCGGCCCCCTCTACAGCAAAAACATCCGCCCCGACCGCGAACTGGACGCGCTATTGCGCTCCATCACACGTTCCGCGAACTGACTGGTCGACGACCCGCGGCAGAGAGTGCGTTCGGTAAAGCGGTCGTGGCGCCTATCCGACGACAGGTGGGGGCAGCTCGAACCTGTTATTACTGATCCGGCATAGCGTAAGGACTGGTGGCTTGCCTCTCGGCCATGGAGCAAGGCGTCGCGAAAGAAGCCATCGTCCGATCACGGCACTGCGCAACTCTGTGCACGAACCCCAGAACGACGCGGACAGCCGCACAGTGGCAGCGGAGTTCCCATCGAGCGCGATCACTACGCGACTCCATGATCGGTCGAACCACTGATCGCGATCATCGGCGGAGATTCTGAGTCCGTAGCCGGCGCCCGTGGAGCTAGCCTGGCCGTTGCTCCAGCCTGTGGCCTGCATGCGGTACCTCCAACACAGTCGCGGAGTCCATCCTGATCGGCTCGTTGGCCCGAAGTCCATGGACCCGTTGCAGTCGGCGGTTCGCGGCATGAGAGGCCGTGAACTCGACTAGCGCGGCAGGCTGGGGTACTTGCTCGGGCGTGCCATAGTCCCTCACCCTTCCGGTATCAGGCCTCCAACCAACCCGGGGCGGCTCATACATCGAAGGCGAACTGGCAACCGGAGAACGGCTACCTCTCAGCCGGCTCCGCGGGTGCACTCCTCCAATGACCGTGGCTTCGCCGCCCTGCCGACCACGGTGACGGCCCGGCGCTGACTCGCCCGCTGGCTCCGATCACCGTGCGGCTATGCCTCGATAATCCGTGCGGACGTGCGGACGTGCGGCGTGCGGACCGGATCTGTCCGGTCCGCACGTAGAAAGGGGATTCCGCACCCGCCCCTTTCATGCGCGCACGAATCAGGCAGACGGCTGCGGCGCCAGCTTCGGGTCTGGACCGTAGGCGTTGTCTCCGCGGTTGCCGGGGGTGGCCATGAAGACGAGGAGGATGATGGTCCCGATGATGGGGATGATGCCGATCAGCAACCACCATCCGGTCCGCCCGGTGTCGTGCAGCCGGCGGACGCCCACCGCGAGCGACGGGATGAGTACCGCGAGTCCGTAAACGAGGCCGAGGATGGTGCCCAGCTTCACCGCCATGCCGATCAAATCAAGTACCAGGGTGGCGATGACGTTGAAGAGGACGAACATCCAGTATTCCGTGCGGCGTGCCCGCCCGCTGAAACCCGCATAATTCCTGAGCACGGCAAAATACCAGCTCATACAGCCTCCCGTGGTTTCCCGCAAGCCTTTTTCTCCTCCGAAGGCCCGCGCATTAAACGTAAGGTAAAAGAGCTTTTCCGGCAAGAGTCCGGCCGGAGCATGCTGGAGCGAATCCGCCGACGGCGACCCAGCGATAATGATCGACGATCAAGGTCGGCAGCCTTCCTTATTCGCTCGATCACAAATGAGGATCGGATCGGCCGCAATTTTGTCTCATCTTTGTTGGCGGACATTCGCCGGCGCTCAAGATCGACTGGCACTACAGGTCAATCTGTAAGTTCTGGACGCCCAACGCGGCCGCATATACCGGCCGGCGCCTCGGTGGCTGGCTGACCGGGTCGGCGGCAAGGGCCGGGTGCTGGCGACCGATATCGATGTGTCCTGGGCGCGACAGGCGGCAGGCCCGGTGGTCGAGATACGCCGCCACGACGTCGCTCGCGACGAACCGCCCGCCGAGACCTTCGATCTGGTGCACGCTCGCTTGGTCCTGGTCCACCTCCCCAGCCTGCGGCCTGCTGGAGGCTGCGACCATCAAGCAACTCCGCGATCAGCTCATCGCCCACCGATACGCCACCGCGGCCGAAGTCGATCGCCACCTCGCTGCGATCGCCGCGGGCCACGTAGATCTCGCCACCGCTCCGATGATCTCCGCATGGGGCCGCCGACCAGACGCCGCCAACTGAGTGCCATCCATTCTTCGCACATCCATGATCGGCGCACCGAGATCGCGCGTGCTGGAGGAAGGCGCCAGCGGGCTGTAATGAATGTCCGCTCATCGGCATGACAGTGCACCCGACGACGGGCATCGCCTGATCAACAACACGCTCACGTGATGGTCCGCCCGCCATCGCGTGAGCACCACGACCGTGCCGCGGTAGCCGCGTCCGACCAGATCACGGCCGAAAAGGATCCAGGGAGTACCCAGTCCCCCGAAACCGAGCAACGCGACTTCGATGAGTCCAAGAAACTGTAGGTCAACGCCCGAAATCAGGGGACTGTACGGTTTTCGGTGTAACTCCTGATCAAGGAGTTACAACCGATGACGACAACTTGGTGCGCCCCGGCGATCTTGGAGACCGTTTGGGTTGGTTGCCGGCCGCTCAGGCGGCCAGCGTGTGGGCCTGGTAGAACGCTTCCTCGTATTCGAACGGGGGAACGTCCTTACGATGCGAGTGCAGCCTTTCCGCATTTGTACCAGGAAACCCATTCCATGGTGTTCTTTGTCACGTCTTCGAGGTCATTCCACGGCCCGAGCCGGTCGATAAGTTCCCGCTTGTAGAGGCTGTTCAGCGACTCGGCGGCCGCATTATCGTAGGAATCGCCTTTCGAGCCGACGGAACGGGCTGCGCCCATCTCGGCGAGCCGCCCGGTGTAGGAGATCGAGGTGTATTGGCTGCCCCGGTCGCTGTGGTGGACGAGACGGCCGTCGAGACGGTTCTTCCGCGCCCAGATCGCCACGTCGAGGGCGTCGAGCACCAGCCCGGTGTACATGTGATCCGAACAGGCCCAGCCGACGACCGCGCGGGAATAGCAGTCCATGATGAACG
>JBJMIW010000272.1:0-32752 GCA_045806665.1 Actinoallomurus sp. | reverse complement strand
GGCGGTGCACGATCCCCTGCCGCTCGGCGGCGCCGCTGGTGGCGACGGTGTACCCGGCGCCGAGCAGCCCCTCGAGGACGGTCGGGCCGGTCCAGCCGGTCGTCGGGTGCGCGGCGACCCCGATGGGCTTGTTCACCACGACGATGTCGGCGTCCTCGTACAGGATCGACATGCCCGGCACCGGCTCGGGCTCGGGCATCGGCGCGGACGGCGGCGCCGGCAGCGTCACCTCGAGCCAGGTGCCGGCCTGCATGCGGTCGGACTTGGCGGCGGTCCGGCCGTCGACCAGGACGTCACCGGCCGCGATCACCTCGGCCGCGCGGGAGCGCGACAGCCCGAACAGCCGGGCCAGCGCCGCGTCGAGCCGCTCCCCCTCCAGGCCGTCGGGCACGGGCAGACTGCGGTGCTCGCCCATCAGTGCTTCGCATCCCGGACGGAGGTCGCATCGCCGGCCGGGCCGTCGCCCTCCGATGTGCCCCCGTTGGCGGCCGGGCCGACCGCACCGCCGGGAGCGGCGGACTCGCGGCTGGACGGGTCGTCGTCCTTCGCCGGGGCTTCGTCTTTGGCGGGAGCAGTGCTCTTGGCCGGCGCTTCGCCCTCTCCCGGGACGACGCCCGCCGGGGCCTCACCGCTCCCCGGAACGGCGCTCGTGGCCGGGACCTCGCCGCTCGCGGGCTCCCCGTCGCGGTAGACGGTGCCGTCGACCTGCAGTCCGCGCGAGGCCAGCACCACGGCCAGCGCCCCGCCGCACACGATCGCCGAATCGGCCAGGTTGAACACCGGCCAGTGCGGCAGTTCGATCCAGTCGACGACGTGGCCGCGCAATGGCCCCGGGGACCGCAGCATCCGGTCGGCGAGGTTGCCCAGGGCCCCGCCCAGCAGGAGACCGAGAGTGACGGCCCACGGCAGGCTGCGGAGCCGCCGGGCGTACCGCAGGATCGCCACGACCACCGCGGTGGCGATCACGGTGAAGACGTAGGTCATGCCGTTGCCGATGTTGAAGGCGGCCCCGCTGTTCCGGAGCACCCGCAACGTCAGCAGCCCGCCGATCACCTTGATCGGCGCGTGGTCCTGCAGCAGCGCCACGACGATGACCTTGCTGATCGCGTCGAGGGCGAGGGCGGCCGCCGCGACGGCGACGAGCACGCCGATACGCCGCGGCCGTGCGGCTGCTTCTTGGTCTGGGTTCATGGCGTCGCTCAGCGACGCTCCTCGCGCTGTTTGCATCTCACACATAGGGTCGCACGCGGAAACGCCTGCAGGCGCGCCTTGCCGATCGCCTCCGCGCACGACTCGCACGCGCCGTAGGTGCCCTGGTCGATCCGGACGATGGCGCGCTCATTCTGAGCGAGCAGGTCACGGGCGTTGTAGGTGAGCGCCATCGCCTGCTCACGCTCGAACGTCTTGGCCCCGGCGTCGGCCTGGTCGTCACCGGCGCCCTCGGCGGCGTCGTTGATGCGCTCGGCGATCTGCGACTCGGCCGTCGCGATCTCCGCGGTCAACTCCCCCATCTCTGCCTGCAACCGGTCGCGGACCTCGGACAGCTCGCCGCTGGTCCACAGGTCCTCCCCCTCGCGGACCGGAAGCCGTTGCGCGGTGGCCGTGGAGATCTGCTGAGCCTTGGCCGACCGGCGTCGCGGCCCGGTGCGCGGTGTATGGGGTGCCTCGGCTGTGCGATTCTTATCTCCCGCACCAGTGGTACCGTCCATATGGGCCCCCTCGCGCTGATCTTGTTTTTCCGCAGTGCGGGCAGCATAGGTCGCGCTTCGCCGAACGGCAAATGACCAGCGGTTGTCACACTCCGCATATCACTCATCACGCCAGCACGGCGTCAGTTTTCCTTGGCGTGTCATTGCCCGCCTTTGACGCCGGCGAGCCGCCCGAAACCCCTTCGTGGCCGCCTCCGCTCCCTCATCGGGAAGAAGTCACCGCCCGTCGTGCGTTATCGTCGCTATCGGCAAGGCGTTGATGGGGACACCTGCCGCCGTACGCAGCCATGAGCGACCCGGAGACGGTGCGAGTCCGGGGGCCGGCACGGCGGTCTGATCACCCCGTAGCCGCCGGCAGAACGGCCACGAAGCCCAGTAGATCCGGCAGCCGACCGCAATGAGCGGGTCGTTCCCCATCCCCGGAACGGCCAAGGAGGGTGGTACCGCGGGGCTCACCGCCTCGTCCCTCCGGTCCACATGCAGGTTTGTGACGCCGGAGGTGCACCCCAATGCCCGACGAGCCGCAGGTCACGCCCCAGACGGGGCGCGGCAGGCTACGTACCCTTCCCGCGCAGGTCGACCTTCCCGCGCTCGAGCGGGAGGTCCTGGCCCGGTGGCGGCAGGGCAAGGTCTTCCAGCGGTCCCTGGAGCAGACCGAGGCCGGGCCGCAGTGGGTCTTCTACGAAGGGCCGCCGACCGCCAACGGCATGCCTGGCGTCCACCACGTCGAGGCGCGGGTGTTCAAGGACCTGTTCCCGCGGTTCAAGACGATGAAGGGCTACAGCGTCCGCCGCAAGGCCGGCTGGGACTGCCACGGCCTGCCCGTCGAAGTGGCCGTGGAGAAAGAGCTCGGCATCTCCGGCAAGCGCGAGATCGAGTCGTACGGCGTCGCGGAGTTCAACGACCGCTGCCGCGAGTCCGTGCTGCGCCACGTCGACGCCTTCGAGGCGATGACCGAGCGCATGGGCTACTGGGTCGACCTGGCCCAGGCGTACCGCACGATGGATCCCGAGTACGTCGAGTCGGTCTGGTGGTCCCTCAAGGTCGTCTTCGACAAGGGCCTGCTCATCCGCGACCACCGCATCAGCCCGTACTGCCCGCGCTGCGGCACCCCGCTGTCGGACCACGAGCTCGGCCAGCCGGGCGGGTACGAGACGGTCACCGACCCGTCGGTGACGGTACGGTTCCCGGTCGCCGGCGGGCCGCTCGAGGGCGCCGACCTCCTCGTCTGGACGACGACCCCGTGGACGCTCGTCTCCAACACCGCCGTCGCCGTGCACCCCGACGTCACGTACGTCGTCGCCGCCCGGTCCGGTGAGCCGGGCCGCGTCGTGGTCGCCGAGCCGCTCTTCGCCCGGGTCCTCGGTGAGGGCTGGCACATCCTGTCCCGCGTCCAGGGCTCAGACCTCGTCGGCACGCCCTACCGTCGGCCGTTCGACCTCGTCGAGATCCCCGACGCGCACCGTGTGCTGGGGGCCGAGTTCGTCACCACAGAGGACGGCACCGGACTGGTTCACCTGGCACCCGCCTTCGGCGCCGACGACTTCGCGACCTGCCGGGCGGCCGGCATGCCGATCGTCAACCCGGTGAACCCGGACGGCCGGTTCGACCGCTCGGTGCCGCTCGTCGGCGGAGTGTTCTTCAAGGACGCCGACGCGCACCTCGTCGAGAGCCTTCGCGAGCGCGGCCTGCTGTTCCGCGTCGAGCAGTACGAGCACAGCTATCCGCACTGCTGGCGGTGCCACACGCCGCTGCTGTACTACGCGCTGCCCGCCTGGTACATCAAGACGACCGCCGTCAAGGACCGGCTGCTGGCGGAGAACGAGCGCACCAACTGGTTCCCGGCGACGATCAAGGAGGGCCGATACGGCGAGTGGCTGCGGAACAACGTCGACTGGTCGCTGTCGCGGAGCCGCTACTGGGGCACCCCGCTGCCGATCTGGCTGTGCGAGGACGACCACGCCACCTGCGTCGGGTCCCTCAAGGAGCTCGGTGAGCTGGCCGGGCAGGACCTGAGCACTCTCGACCCGCACCGCCCGTACGTCGACGACGTCGTCTTCGCCTGCCCGGACTGCGGCAAGGAGGCGCGCCGCGTCCCGGACGTGATCGACGCCTGGTACGACTCCGGCTCGATGCCGTTCGCCCAGTGGGGAGCGCCGCACCGGCGGAAGGAGGTCTTCGAGGCCTCCTACCCCGCCCAGTACATCTGCGAGGCCATCGACCAGACCCGCGGCTGGTTCTACTCCCTGATGGCCGTCGGCACGCTGGTCTTCGACCGCTCGTCGTACGAGAACGTCGTCGTCCTCGGCCACATCCTCGCCGAGGACGGCCGGAAGATGAGCAAGCACCTGGGCAACGTCCTGGAGCCGATCCCGCTCATGGACAAGCACGGCGCCGACGCTCTGCGCTGGTACATGGCGGCGGCCGCCCAGCCCTGGGCCGCCCGCCGGGTCGGCGACGCCGCACTCGAGGAGATCGTCCGTAAGATCCTCCTGACCTACTGGAACACCGCGTCGTTCTTCGCGCTGTACGCCAACGCCTCCGGCTGGACGCCGGGCGCGCCCGCCCCGGCGTACGCCGACCGGCCGTTGCTCGACCGGTGGTTGCTGGCGGAGCTGCACCGTACGGTCCGCGAGGTCGACACCGCGCTGGAGGGCTTCGACACGGCCGCCGCCGGGCGCCGCCTGGCGGAGTTCGTCGACGACCTGTCCAACTGGTACGTCCGCCGGTCCCGGCGCCGCTTCTGGGAGGGCCCCGAAACCGGCGAGCCCGGTGAGAAGGCCTCGGCCTTCGCCACGCTGTACGAGGCTCTGGAGACGTTGACGCGGCTCATGGCGCCGATCGCCCCGTTCGTCACCGACTACGTGTGGGACGTCCTGCGGCGTGAGGGAGACCCGGACTCGGTGCACCTGGCCGACTGGCCGGAGGTGGACGAGACGCTCCTGGACCCGGAGCTGTCCGCCCGGATGTCCCTGGTCCGGCGTCTCGTGGAGCTCGGCCGGTCCGCCCGGGCCGCGTCGGGGGTCCGCACCCGCCAGCCGCTCGGCCGAGCCCTCGTCGGCGCGGCCGGCTGGGCGTCGCTCCCCGACGAGCTGCGCGCGCAGATCGCCGACGAGCTCAACGTCCAGGACTTCGACACGCTCGCCTCGATCGGCGGCGAGCTCGTCGAGTACCAGGTCAAGCCGAACTTCCGCGAGCTGGGCAAGCGCTTCGGCAAGCAGACTCCGAAGGTCGCCGCCGCGGTCACCGGGGCTGACGCGGCCGGGCTCGTCCACGGCCTGCGCGGCTCCGGGGCGGTCACCGTCGACGCGGCCGAGGTCGGCGCGGTGGACCTGACGCCCGACGATGTGATCGTCACCGAGCGGCCGCGCAGCGGCTGGGCGGTGGAGAGCGCCGCCGGCGAGACGGTGGCGCTCGACCTGACCGTCACGCCGGAGCTCCGCCGCGCCGGGCTCGCCCGTGAGGTGATCCGGCTCATCCAGGACGCCCGCAAGAACAGCGGTCTGGACATCTCCGACCGGATCGACCTGTGGTGGCGGACCAGTGACGCCGAGCTCGCCGCCGCGCTGCGCGAGCACGGCGACGAGGTGGCCGGTGAGGTCCTGGCGGACACCTGGCAGGACGGTGAGCCGGACACGGACCTGCCGGCCGTCCGCGACGAGGAGCTCCGCCTGACCTTCTGGCTGCGCCGGTCCGCCTGACCCGGCTCCCCCGCTCGTCGTCGCGGGACCGTCGCCCTCTTCCGCGCGGATGGGGCGACGGTCCCGAGTTCGTGCGGGGCACGCCACGCGCACCGCTGGCGGCCACGGCGACGGCTGGTCTGAGCCGGGCCGGTGCGGGATGATGCCGGCGTGGACCTTCCCGACAAGCCCGTTGAGATCGATCCGACGCGTATGCGTGCGTCTGACGCCGACCGCGACCGGATCGCCGACCTGCTGCGCGAGGCGCTCGCCGAGGGCCGGCTGACGCCCGATGAGCACGCCGAGCGGATCGACGCCGTGTACGAGGCGAAGACCTACGCCGAGCTGGCGCCGATCGTCGCGGACCTCCCGGGAACGGGCGCCGCCGCTCCGTCGGCCCCGCCCGTCGTGCGCGACGACCTGCCCGCCCCGCAGGCGGGCTCGTCGAACCTGGTGGCGATCTTGAGCGGCGCCGAGCGCAAGGGCCGGTGGCTGGTCGAGCCGCACACCAACGTGGTCGCCGTGTTCGGCGGCGTCGAGCTCGACCTCCGCCAGGCCGTGCTGGCCCAGCGGGAGGTCACCATCAACGTCACCAACGTCTGCGGCGGCGTCTCGATCACGGTTCCGCCGGGTGTACGGGTGATCAACTCCGTGACCACCGTGATGGGCGGGTGCTCCTTGCCGTCCGATGACACGGTGGGCCCCGACGCCCCGGTCGTCCGGCTCACGGGCATGAACCTGCTCGGCGGGATCGACGTCAAGCGCCTGAACGCGGCCGCAGGCTCCGCGGCGATCGACGGCGGTGACTTCCACGAGCGACAGCGGCACCTGCACCGAGAGCTCCGGGACAAGCAGCGCGCGGTGCATCGGGAGTTCCGTACGCAGCAGCGGGAGCTGCGCCGTCAGCGGCGAGCCCGCTAACGCCACCGAGAGCACTGCCCGATAGCAGGACCTCCGCTCTCGGTGGCGAGCCCCGCCGACGCCACCGAGAGCACTGCCCGATAGCGGGAGCGCCCCTCTCAGTGGCGAGCCGACTGAAGGACCGCTGAGCGGTCGACCGTCGTGGTCTTCGGGGGCCCGGCCGCTCGCCGCCGGGCCCGTGCCGCCGTCGCGACGTGCGGGTCAGTCGTCCTCGGGCTGGCAGACCAGGCAGGGGGTGCAGCCGCGCTCCCGCGCCGCCTCCCGCGACATGCTCTTCAGGTCATCGGCGTCGTCGGCGATGTCCTCGATCAGTGCGCAGTCGGACCGGTGGTACCGCTTGGTGCCGCTCAGAATGCGCACCGTCGGGTCCGCCTTGGCGTCACCGGAGTCGTCCGCGGGCTCGGCATTCTCCTCGGCCTGCTCGGCCTCTTCGGCCTGCTCGGCGTCCGCGTCGACGGAGGACTCCGTCGACGGGGTCGCGGCGTCGGGGTCGGGCTCGTCGTCCGGCGCGTCGGTCACTTCGGTGGCGTCGGTCTCGTCGTCCACGGGCTCCGGCTCGGTCCCGGCCTTGGCGGCGACGGCCTCCTCGTCGCGCTGGTCGTGCTCGTCGTGCTCGTCGTGCTCGTCGGAGGAGGCGAGCTCGGACGCGGCCGTCTCAGACTCAGCCCTGTCGGACTCGGCCGTCTCGGACTCGGCCGTCTGCGACTCGGATCCGGCCGCGACGGTGTCGTCCGCCGCCCGGTCGTCCTGAGCCTCGGAGTCCACGTGATCAGTGGCCTCGGCCTCGGCCGCCGCTGCCGCGTCCGCGTCGGCAGCGCCGGGGGCGTCCTGCGGTTCCGCGGCCTCGGGCTCGTCCGCGGAGCGGGCCGTCGCGGCCTCGTCCTCCTCGCGGCGCCCGGCGTCCGGCGATCCGGTTCCGGTGTTCTCGTCCGTGGCCGACCCGGCGTCGGTCGTGTCCGCCGCGGCGGTGTCGTCGGTCTCCGTACGCTCCATGGGCTCGAACAGCGACCGGCTGCGCCGCCGTGATCGCCCGACGAGCGTCTCCTCGGAGGCCTCGGCGTCCGTGAGCTCCGCGCTCGTCGGCTCGGCCGCGGCCGGCTCGACGATCGTGGACTCGGCATCGCGGGCGTCACGCTCCTCGGCGGACGGCAGCGCCGGGGTGACGGGGATGTCGGTCCGGGTCACTTCGACCGGGTCGAGGGCCGCGCTCTGCGGCTTGGTGTCGGTGTCCGCGGCCGTGCGGGTCTCCGCCGGCCGGTCGCCGGCGGGTTCGGTGTCGGTGAGGGCGGCACGCGCGGCGAGGGCGGTGTCGGGCAGGCACGCCGTGCAGGCGGTGAAGCCCTCCTCGCGCGCCTCGACGAAGGTCAGCTCCTCCTTGTCGCGCCCCGCGAGCTGCCGACAGGTCTCCAGGTGGTACCGCTTGCGGCCCGGGACGACCCAGACGGTCGTCTCGGCGGGCACGTCGGTGGCCGTCGCGGACGGCGCCGGAACGATGGGCGTGTCCTGTCCCGCTCCGACCCGCGCCTTGGCCTTGGCCGGCCTGGCGGTCGTCCGGCCAACGGACGCCTTGGCGTTCGTCGGGGCCGCGGTGGTGCCGAACAGCTCCTTGCGGCGGAGGAACACCCCGACGGCGAGGAAGAGAGCGGAGACGACGCTGACCCCGATCGACACGTAGATCAGCTTCAGCCCGTCAAGACCGAGAATCTCATGCCCGGTGTTGCCCGTGACAATGCCCGTCACAAGAAGAGCGATCGCCACGACGACGAGCACGCCACTCAGGATGATCACACAGGTCTCCCTCTACCAACCGTCGTACCGGAGATGCGCAGCAACGCTAGCGCAACTTCGGCCGGTTCGGCCGCCTCCAACCGGCTAGCACTTGGTTTCGGCCGCAGAGTCGGCCGGAAACCGCGTGGGCCGTGCCTCAGCGCCGGTCGCGCGGGTTGTCGGCGGTGTGGAAGCTCCCGGTGGCGCCGTGCTGGGCGTGCTGCGGCTCGGCCTGCGGCGGCTGCGGGAAGAGGTTCTGGCCGGTGTTGCCGGGGCCGACGCTCGGCTGCCCGTTGCGGGGGGCCTCGGCGTGCGGCGGCGGAGGGGCGACGGCGGGCTGTGCCGGCTGGGGGCCCGTGTTGCCCGGCCCGACGCCGAACGGCCCACCGGTGTGGCTGCCGGCCTCCAGCTCGCGCAGCTGGCCCTCGAGGTAGGCCTTGAGGCGGCTGCGGTACTCCCGCTCGAACGCGTTGAGGTCGTCGACCATGCGCTCGAGCTCCTCGCGCTGCTGCACGAGAGAGCCCATCGCCTGGCGGTGCCGCTCCTGCGCGTCGCGCTCGAGCGACTCGGCGCGGGCGCGGGCCTCGCTGACGATCTGCTCGGACTGCCGGCGGGCCTTGCCGAGGATGTCCTCGGCCTCGCGCCGGGCACGCCCCAGCGTCTCGTCGGCCTCGCGGCGCGCGTCGGCGATCGCCTGGTCGGCGGTCTGCTGCGCCAGGGCGAGCACGCGGGCGGCGGTGTCCATGTTGTCCTCGCCGGGCGTGGCCATCGGCGGAGGCGGCGCCTGGGGCGCGGGCGGCATGCCGAGGCCCATCATCGGCTCGGGCTCGGGCTTGAGCTCCGGCGGCTTGGGCGGCTCGGGCAGATGCGTGATCTCCGGCTTGGGCTCGACGATCGGAGCGGCCATCGCCGGCACCTTGCCACGAAGGCACTCGGCCAGCTTGGCGCGCAGCTCCTCGTTCTCCTGGATGAGCCGGTCGAGCTCCGCCTCGACCTCATCGAGGAACGCGTCGACTTCTTCTTCGTCGTATCCCGGTCGGAGCCGGGTTGTACTGAACTGCTTGTTCCGCACATCCGCGGGTGTCAGCGGCATCTGGTCTCCTTGGCGCGCTTGGAGTCTGTCCCCGAACGGACGGTACCCGATCAGAGCGGCTGGACAATGATGATCAAGAACCAGACCACGAAGAAGAGAACCGTGAAGCTCAGGTCGAGTGCAACGTTACCCAGCCGGACCGATGGGATGAAACGGCGCAGGAGCTTGAGAGGTGGGTCGGTGACGGTGTACGTGGCCTCCGCCAGCACCAGCACCACCCCTCTGGGCCGCCACGACCGGGCGAACGCCTGAAGCGTCTCGAAGACCATCCTGCCGATGAGGAAGAGCAGGAAGAGGTACAGCGGGATGCTCAGGTAATTTCCAAGGTTCACGAACACTCTCGCTTGTGGCTGTCAGCTCTGATTGAAGAACCCTCGTTCTGCCATCCGGGCCTTGTCCTCGGCGGTCACCTCGACGTTGGCTGGGGACAACAGGAATACCTTGTTCGTAACACGCTCGATGCTTCCGTGCAGGCCGAATATGAGACCAGCGGCAAAGTCGACGAGACGCTTGGCGTCGCTGTCGACCATCTCGGTGAGATTCATGATCACCGGGGTGCCCTCCCGGAAGTGCTCTCCGATCGTGCGGGCCTCGTTGTAGGTCCTAGGGTGCAGCGTAGTGATACGAGCGAGGTCGGACACGGTCGACTCCCCAACTGGTGGGCGTCGCTCAGGCCCGAACGGCTTACGCTCCTCCTCGGCGGGCGCCTGGACTCCGGTAGGCTGGCCGGCGGAATCGTCGTATCCGCGTTCGGCTCGACGCCGCTCGACGGCCTCGTCGTCGTAGACGTCGTAATCGTCGTAATCGTCGTCGTAGCGGTCGTCCTCCACGAGGCCGAGGTAGACCGCCATCTTGCGCATCGCGCTGGCCATACGCCCCCTCCGTCGTCCGCCGACAGGAGATCCCTGCGGGAAGCTTCCGCTCGCTGATGGTTACGTTTGAACGCGGACGCCAAGGTCCACGGTGGGGACATTACCTGACGATTGCCCGTCGGCCTCCGAGCAACGCCGTACCGACTCGGACGTGTGTCGCGCCACAGGCGATCGCTTCCGCCATGTCACCACTCATCCCGGCAGAAATCATGTCCGCGCCGGGATGGGTCGCGCGGAGCACGGCGGCGACCTCCGCCAGCCGGCCGAACGCGGCGGCCGGGTCGCCGTCGAGCGGTGCGACCGCCATCAGGCCCCCGAGGGTGAGGCCGGGCGCCGCGGCGATCGCGTCGGCCAGCGCCGCCACCCCGTCGGGCCGGACCCCGCCCCGGCCCTCGGCGTCGTCGAGCGCCACCTGGACGAGACAGCGGACCGACCGGTCGGCGTCGATCGCCGCACGTGACAGCGCCGTCACCAGGCGCTCCCGGTCGACGGAGTGCACGACGTCGGAGTAGGACACCACCGAGCGCGCCTTGTTGGTCTGCAGCTGCCCGACGAAGTGCCACCTCAGTGGCAGGTCGCTGCACTCGGCTGCCTTGGCGGCCGCCTCCTGGTCGCGGTTCTCGGCGATGTCGGTGACGCCCAGCCCGGCCAGGAGACGCACGTCCGAGGCCGAGAAGGTCTTCGTCACCGCGATGACGGTGACCTCGTCGGCGGACCGGCCGACCGCGGCGCTCGCCTTGGCGACGCGCTCGCGTACGGCCGCCAGGTTGGCGGCCAGCTGGTCTTCGCGACTGGGCATCGCTATTTGAGGAAGTCCGGGACGTCCAGGTCGTCGTCCTCGTCGAAGACGACGGGGCGGCGGCGGACCGGGTCGGTGCCGAGGCGCGCCGCGGTCGGCTCGGTGGCCGGCCGCCGCACCTTAGGGCGGACCGCTGTCTCGCCGGAGGGGGGCCGCGGTGGCGTCGCTCCGCTGTCGCCCGCGCCCTGCTTGTCGGCCACCGGCTCGGGCTTGATGTCCGCAGCCTTGGGCGGGTCCGCCTTCAGCTGGTCCTGCTTCGCCTCCGCCGGCTTGGCGTCTCCCGTCGCCGGGGCAGGGCCCGGCTCGCGGTGTTGAGCGGGCGCGGGGATCGCGGCGACGCGCGGTGGCGCCGGTGGTGGCGCGGCGGGCGGGGTCACCGGGCGGGGCGGCGTCACGGGTGGGGTCGCCACGGCCGGGCGGCCGGGTGACATCCGCTTCGGCTCCGCCTGGGGCGCCGGGGCGCTCTGCGGCCGGACCTCGTCGAACCCGGCGGCGATCACCGTGACCCGGACCTCGTCGCCCAGGGCATCGTCGATGACCGCGCCGAAGATGATGTTCGCGTCGGGCGCGGCGGCGTTGGACACGAGCTGCGCCGCCTCGTTGATCTCGAAGAGCCCGAGGTCGGACCCGCCGGAGATCGACAGCAGGACGCCGTGGGCGCCGTCGATGCTGGCCTCCAGCAGCGGGCTGGAGATCGCCATCTCGGCCGCGGCGACCGAACGGTCGTCCCCGCGCGCGGAGCCGATCCCCATGAGCGCGGACCCGGCCCCGGACATGACCGACTTCACGTCGGCGAAGTCGAGGTTGATCAGACCCGGGGTGGTGATCAGGTCGGTGATGCCCTGAACACCGGAGAGGAGCACCTGGTCGGCCGCCTTGAACGCGTCGAGCACGCTCACCTGACGGTCGGAGATCGACAGCAGCCGGTCGTTCGGAATGACGATCAGCGTGTCGACCTCGTCGCGGAGCGTCTCGATGCCCGCCTCGGCCTGCATCGCGCGCCGCTTGCCCTCGAAGCTGAAGGGGCGGGTGACCACACCGATCGTCAGCGCGCCGAGGGACCGGGCGATGCTGGCGACCACCGGCGCACCGCCGGTGCCGGTGCCGCCGCCCTCGCCCGCGGTGACGAAGACCATGTCGGCGCCCTTGAGCACCTCCTCGATCTCCTCGCGGTGGTCCTCGGCCGCCTTCCGCCCGACATCGGGGTTGGCGCCCGCGCCGAGGCCACGGGTGAGTTCACGGCCGACGTCCAGCTTGACGTCGGCGTCGCTCATCAGCAGCGCCTGGGCGTCCGTGTTGATGGCGATGAACTCGACGCCCTTGAGCCCCTCTTCGATCATCCGGTTGACGGCGTTGACGCCGCCGCCGCCGATGCCGACGACCTTGATGACCGCCAGGTAATTCTGCGGTGCTGCCACGACGAGGGGCCCTTCCGCTCGCTCTATCGAACCGGCCGGCGTGACACCGCTCCGGTGTTTCCTACTCTGATCACGTTCATTGGCAGGCCGAAACCCTCACCCTCAAGTTGAGACTTACAGTTATGTCAACCTAGGGCTGATACGGACAGTAGGGGCGCCCCACTGCAGGGTCAACTAACCCGGCCTTGAGCACACCGGCGTGTCGCGCGACACCCCAGTCATCCCATTTATCCGATCCGGTGCGCGCCGTTCCCACCCGCCGCGCGATGACAAGTGTCCCGCGACCGGGAACCGTTCGCCACTTGAAGGCCCCGGTGAGGCGATGATCACCGGCGCACCCGACGTGCCCGTCCGCGGGATCCCGCGCCCCGGTGCGCTTTTCGGGTGAGCGCGATGCAGCGTTCTCGCTACCTGGTGGTGACGACCTCCGGAGAGCTGACGTCGATCGTCTTGACGCCGCTCCGCGGCGACTCGCTGAGCAGACCGTGCAGCAGCCGGAGCTTCTCCTGGCCTCGCTCGACGGCGCCCCACACGACGGTGACGCCGTTGGCCAGCCGCAGCGTGACGGCCTCCGGTGACGGGATCTCGACGCCGACGACCCGTCGGCCGAGCCACGGGGGCAGCGACCGTACGACGGACAGGCCGGCCCGCAATGCCGGGTCGCTCTGCGTGGGATTGGCCACGTCGAGCACGGGGAGCCCGCGCGGACGGGCGGCGGACGTGACCACCGTCACGCCGTACCGGTCGATCTGGAAGAACCGGTTGTCGCGCTGGGCCACGACGATCGGCGTACGCTCCCGCACGACGATCCGGACCGTGGTCGGCCACCGGCGTTCGACGCGGACGGTCTCCACCGCCTGCACCGCCTCCACACGGTCGCGGACGACACCGGTGTCGAGCCTGGCCAGGGGCTCCCCCAGGTGCACCCGTGCAGCGGCGAGGACCTCCTGACGTGAGACGAGCCGCTCGCCCGTGACGTCGATCCGCCGGACGACGAGCAGCCGCGACCCCAGCAGGACCCAGGTCGCCGTGCCGAGCACGCCGGCCACGAAGAGCCCGACGAACAGGACCTTCCACCGGTTGGGACGGCGACGGGCGGGCGGTGGCGGCCGGTCCGGCGTGTCCGTGCCGTCCGGGAGAGGGCTGCTCCCCACGGTCCGCGGCGTACCGTCGGCGTCCATGGTGAGGCCTCCTCACTCGCTCCCGGCGGCACCGGACGCGCCCAAGGGCCCGCGCGTGCCGACCGCTCAGGCGCCGAGCAGCCGGAGGATCTCCGGCCCGAGCCTGGTCACGTCACCAGCGCCCATCGTGATGATGACGTCCCCGGGGACGGCCAGGGCCGCGACACGCCCGGCCACCGCGCTTTCATCGGGCTCGTACGTCACCCGTCCGTGCGGGACGGCCTTGGCGACGAGCTCGCCCGTCACGCCGGGGATGGGATCCTCGCGCGCCGGGTAGACGTCGAGGACCACCGCCTCGTCGGCGAGCCCCAGAGCAGCGCCGAACTCGGTGGCGAAGAACCGGGTGCGGCTGAACAGGTGTGGCTGGAAGACCGCGACGATGCGGCCGCCGCCGAGCTCCTCGACGTAGTCTCGGGTCGCGTGCAGGTCGGCGGCGAGCTCGGTCGGGTGGTGCGCGTAGCTGTCGAAGACCCGGACGCCGCCGACCTCGCCCTTCGGCTCGAGACGGCGCCGCGCTCCGCCGAAGCCGGCCAGGCCCTCGGCGACCGCGGCCGCGTCGACGCCCAGCTCGACGGCCACGGCGTACGCGGCGGCGGCGTTCTGGGCGTTGTGGCGGCCCGGCACGGCGAGCGCGAACTCGCGCCCCGCCACGGTGAACCGCGAGCCCAGCCCGCGCGGGGTGAATCCCTCGACGCGGTAGTCGGCGTCGGCGGCCTCGCCGTACGTCCGCACGGTGAGCCCGCGGCGGGCGCCCGCCTCTCCCAGCGCACGCGCGCCGGGGTCGTCGGCGCACAGGACGAGCAGGCCACCGGCCTCGATCCGCCCGACGAAGTCGGCGAAGGTCTCCTTGACCTTCTCGAAACCGCCGTAGTTGTCGAGGTGGTCGGCCTCGACGTTGGTGACGATCGCGGCGTGCGGCGCGAACATCAGGAAGGACCCGTCGCTCTCGTCGGCCTCCGCAACGAACAGGTCTCCGGTGCCCTCACCCGCGCCCAGGCCGGTGGTGACGAGCTGGCCGCCGATGCAGTACGACGGGTCGGCCCCGGCGTGCTGCAGGGCCACGGTGAGCATCGAGGTGGTCGTGGTCTTGCCGTGGGTGCCGGCCACGGCGACGGACCGGCGGCCCGCCATCAGCGACGCGAGCGCCGCCGCGCGATGCAGCACGCGCAGGCCGCGCTCACGGGCGGCGGCCAGCTCCGGGTTGGTCTCGCGGATCGCGGTGGAGACGACGACGGTCGCGGCGTCACCCAGGTGCTCGGCAGCGTGCCCGACGTACGTCGTCGCGCCGAGGTCCCGCAGCTCGCGCAGCAGGCCGGAGTCCTTCGCATCGCTGCCGGACACCGGGATGCCGCGCCCCAGCATGATGCGCGCGATCCCGGACATGCCCGCCCCGCCGACTCCGACGAAGTGGACCCTGCCCAGTTGATCGGCGGGGACGATCTCCACCGGCGTCACGAGGCTCACGAGTGGGTCCCAGGGAAGGCGACGACGCGGGCGACCAGCCGGGCCAGGGCGACGTCGGCGTCCCGGCGGCCCATGCGGGCGGCGGCCTCCGACATCTGGGCGACCCGCTCGGGCTCGCCGAGCACGGGGAGGACGTTGGCGCGGATCCAGTCGGCGGTCAGCTCGCCGTCCTCCACGAGCAGGCCGCCGCCGGCCTCGACCACGGGCTCGGCGTTGAGCCGCTGCTCGCCGTTGCCGATCGGCAGCGGGACGTACGCCGCGGGCAGCCCGACGGCGGTCAGCTCCGCGCAGGTGATGGCGCCGGCCCGGCACATGGCGAAGTCGGCCGCGGCGTACGCGAGGTCCATCCGGTCGCAGTACGGCAGCATGATGTAGGCCGGGTCGTCGGGCGTGAACTCCGGCTCGGCGAGGTTCTTCGGGCCGACGATGTGCAGGATCTGGATGCCGGCCGCCCGCAGCTGCGGGACGGCCTCGCCGATCGCCCGGTTGAGCGATCGGGCGCCCTGCGAGCCGCCGAACACCAGCAGCGTCGGCAGGTCCGAGCGCAGGCCGAAGTGGGCCCGCGCCTTGTCGCCCATACCCAGCCGGTCGAGCGTGGCGATCTCGCGCCGCAGCGGGATGCCGACCACCTCGGCGTGCGGCAGCGGCGTGTCCGGCGCGGCCACCGCGACGTGGTCGGTGAACCGGGCGCCGAGGCGGTTGGCCAGGCCCGGCCGGGGGTTCGCCTCGTGGACGACGATGGGGATCTTACGGCGCCGAGCGGCGAGGTAGCCGGGGGTCGCGACGTAGCCGCCGAACCCGACCAGCACGTCGGCCTGCGTGCGGTCCAGGACGGCCGCCGCGGCGTTGATCGCGCCGGCGAGGCGGCCTGGCACGGTCAGCAGCCGGGGCGTGAGCGTCCGCGGCAGCGGGACCGGAGGGATGAGGGCGAGGTCATAGCCCCGCTGCGGGACGATGCGGTTCTCCAGGCCCCGCTCGGTGCCCAGGCAGGTCACCTGTACGCCGGGATCCTCCCGGCGCAACGCGTCGGCAAGGGCCAGGGCGGGTTCGATGTGTCCGGCTGTGCCGCCACCGGCCAGGACAACCCTCATGCTCGCGCTCCTGCTCAAATCGACTCGCTCCGTCACGGGTGCAACACCCTCAGCGCTTTGCCAGGCCCAGCCAGCTTAGAGCCACCACGGCCGGTCCCGGACCACGTGCGGCGAGCGCCTGCCGGGCGCCGGGCTCGCGTTTGGCGAACGACAGCAGCATGCCCAGCGCGAACAAGGTCGGGATGAGGGCGGACCCACCGTACGACACCAAAGGCAGCGGGATGCCCGTAATGGGCAGGACGCCGATGACCGCGCCGATGTTGATGATGGCCTGACCGATCAGCCAGGCGCTCGCGCCCGCCGCGGCCAGCCGCATGAACGGGTCCTTGACCCGCCGGGCGACCCGCAGGCCGGCGTACGCCAGCACGCCGAACAGTCCGAGGACGACGAGCGTGCCGATCAGCCCGAGCTCCTCCCCGATGATGGCGAAGATGAAGTCGGTCTCGGGATGCGGCAGGTAGTTCCACTTGGCCCGGCCCTCGCCCAGGCCGGTGCCGAGCACGCCCCCCGAGGCGATGGCGTACAGCCCCTGGAGACCCTGGTAGTTGGTGCTCAGCTGGTTACCGGACGGGTCGAGGAAGCCGGTCAGCCGCGCCATGCGGTACGGCTCGACGAGGATGAGGATGGAGACCAGGACACCGGTCACGCCGGCCATCCCGACGAAGAGCCGGCCCGGCGCGCCGACGACCCAGAGCAGGGCCAGGAAGATCGTGAGCAGCACCAGGGTGGTCCCGAGGTCGCTGCCGAGCATGATGAACAGCACCAGGATGCCGGTGCCCGGCAGCAGGGGGATCAGTAGCTGCCGCCAATCGGTGAGCTGGTGCAGCTTCTCCTTGCGGGCCAGCAGGTCGGCGCCCCACAGCACCAGCGCCAGCTTGGCCGGCTCGGACGGCTGGAGCTGGAACGGACCGCCGAAGCTGATCCAGCGCTGCGCCCCGTTGGCGCTCTGTCCGAGTCCGGGGGTGAGCGCGACGGCGAGGGCCAGCGCCGACAGCAGCATCAGCGGGTAGGCCACCGTGCGGAAGGTCTTCGGCGGGAGCCGGGCGGCGAGCCACATCAGCGGGAGCCCGATGCCGACCCACAGGGCCTGCTTCTCGAACAGCGTGAACGCCGACCCGGTGTTCTGGTACTGACGGATGCTGGAGGCCGACAACACCATGACCATGCCCAGCGCCAGCAGCAGGAGGGAGCTGCCGAGCACCAGGTAGTAGGAGGTGAGCGGCCGGTCGAGCAGCCCGGCGACGCCGGACGCCCACGCGCGCGGCCCCGACCGCGGCTCCTCCTCGTAGGCCACGCTCACGGTCGGGTCACCCTCCTCGTACGGCACACGAAGTGCGGGACTCACCCCGCGTCATGGGGCACACGCGGACGCGGGGCTCACCCGGCGAGCCGCCCCACGGCCGCGGAGAACGCCTCTCCGCGCGCCGGATAGCCGGTGAACATGTCCATGGAGGCCCCGACGGGGGCGAGCAGCACGGTGTCCCCGGGCCGGGCCAGCCGGGCCGCCTCGGTCACGACGCGATCCATGGCACCAGTGTCGGTGTCGGCGACGTCAACGACCGGGACATCCGGCGCGTGTCGCGCGAGTGCCTCGGCGATCCGCCCGCGGTCGGTCCCCATCAGGACGACGCCGCGCAGCCGGTCGGCGCACGAGCGCACGAGGTCGTCCACGTCGGCGCCCTTGAGGAGCCCGCCGGCGATCCACACGATCGAGCGGAACGCCGCCAGGGAGGCGGCAGCCGCGTGCGGGTTCGTGGCCTTGGAATCGTTGACGTAGTCGACGTCGCCGACGGCCGCGATGTGCTCGATGCGGTGCGGGTCCGGCCGGAACCGGCGCAGGCCCTCGCGGACCGCCTCCGGCGGCACGTCGTACGCGCGGGCCAGCGCGGCCGCGGCGAGGGCGTTCGCGACGTTGTGCGGGGCGAACGGCCGGACGTCCGACAGCTCGGCCAGCTCGGCCGCCTCGCGCACCGGATCGCCGGTGAACGCCCGGTCGACGAGGAGCTCCTCGACGACGCCGAGCCGGCCGGGGCTGGGCACGCCGAGCGTGAAGCCGACGGAGCGCTCGGCGTGCTCCCCGAGGCGTACGGACCACTCGTCGTCGGCGTTGACCACCGCCAGGGTGCCGGGCGCGAAGATCTTGCCCTTGGCGGCGGCGTATGCCTCGAGGGAGCCGTGCCAGTCGAGGTGGTCGGGCGCGATGTTGAGAACGGTCGCGGCGAGCGGCCGTATGGTGCTCGACCAGTGCAGCTGGAAGCTGGACAGCTCCACGGCCAGCACGTCGTACGGCTCCGGGCCCGCGCCGTCGCCGCCGGCGACCACCTCGACGATGGGGGTGCCGACGTTGCCGACCGCGATCGTCCGGTGCCCGGCCGCCTCCAGCATCTGGGCCAGCATCCGGACGACGGTGGTCTTGCCGTCGGTGCCGGTGATGGCCAGCCAGGGCGGCGCGTCCGGTCCGCGCAGCCGCCAGGCGAGCTCGACCTCGCCGATGACCTCGACCCCGGCCTTGGCGGCGGTCTCCAGGAGCGAAGCCGTGGGACGCCAGCCGGGCGAGGTGACGACCAGTTCGGTCCCCGGCGGCAGGGTGTCGCCGTCGCCCAGGCGCACCGTGACGCCCGGCACGGCGGCCTTGGCGAGCAACGTCTCGTCGTCGCGCGCGTCGACGAGCGTGACGTCGGCACCGCGGGCGGTCAGGACGCGGGCGGCGGCGCGACCGGACAGACCGGCGCCGGCCACGCACACCCGCAGGCCGTTCCAGACGGTCATCAGTTCGGCATCCATTCGATGTAGAACAGCGAGAGGCCCGCCGCCACGCACAGCGCGGAGATCAGCCAGAACCGCACCACGATCGTCGTCTCGGCCCAGCCGGACAGCTCGAAGTGGTGCTGCAGCGGCGCCATCTTGAAGACGCGTTTCCGGGTCAGCTTGAAGGATCCGACCTGGATGATCACCGACAGCGTGATGAGGACCGGCAGGCCGCCGAGGATGATGAACAGCAGTTCGGTCCGGGTCATCACGGCGAGGCCGACGATCACGCCGCCGAGGCCGAGCGAGCCCGTGTCGCCCATGAAGATGCGGGCGGGCGGGGCGTTCCACCACAGGAAGCCGACGAGGGCGCCGAGCACGGCGGCCGCGACGACGGCCAGGTCGAGTGGGTCGCGGACCGTGTAACAGGTCGGTGCCAGCGCGACGTAGAAGCAGCTGTTGCGAAGCTGCCAGTTGCCGATCAGGACGTACGCCCCGAGCACCGTGCCGACGGCGCCGCCCGCGAGGCCGTCGAGCCCGTCGGTGAGGTTCACGGCGTTGGACGTGCCCGCGATCATGATCAGCGCCCAGATCACGAAGAGGTACGGGCCGATCGGCGGGCCGAAGTCGCGGAGGAACGACAGGTACGACGTGGCCGGCGTGGCCCCGTAGGCGTTCGGGAAGCGCAGGGAGAGCAGCGCGAAGACCACGCCCACGATGATGATGCCGATCATCTTCGCGCCGCTGCGCAGGCCCAGGCTGCGCTGCTTGAAGACCTTGATGTAGTCGTCGACGAACCCGACGACGCCCAGGCCGGCCATGAGGAACAGCACCAGCGCCCCGGACACGGTCGGCTGCGTGGCCGTCACCGCATGGGCGACGAAGTAGGCGATCAGCGAGGCGACGATGAACACGGTGCCGCCCATGGTGGGCGTGCCCCGCTTGCTCAGGTGCGCCTCGGGCCCCTCTTCTCGGATCATCTGGCCGTACCCGAGACGGCGGACGACGCGGATCCACACCGGCGTGCCGAGCAGTCCGATGATCAGGGAGAGGGCCGACGCGACCAGGATGGTCCTCACGCCTCATGCCCCCCTTCGGACATCTCCAGCACTGCCTGGGCCACCTTCTCCAGCTCGGCGACGCGCGAGCCCTTCACCAGCACGACGTCACCCGGCCGCAGTCTCTCGCCCAGCGCGGCCACCGCCGCGTCGGCATCCTCGACCCGCACGCCTTCTCCCGTCCATGACCCCACTTGTGCAGCACCCTTCAGCACGGACGCGGCGGTCTCGCCGACGGCGATCAGCCCGGTCAGGCCGCCCCGCGCCGCGTGGGTACCGATCCTCTCGTGCTCACTCACCGTGGCCGCACCCAGCTCCGCCATTTCGCCGAGCACGGCGAACGCGCGCCGGTCACGGGCCATGTGGACGAGCGTGTCGAGGGCCGACCGGACCGACTCGGGGTTGGCGTTGTACGCATCGTTGATCACGGTGACGCCGTCGGGTCGCTCGGCGACCTCCATCCGCCACCGGCTGGCCGGGGTGGCCTCCGACAGCGCCTCGGCGATCTCGGCGACCGGCATGCCGAGCTCGTGGGCGACCGCCGCCGCGGCGAGCGCGTTGCTCACCGTGTGCGCGCCGTGCAGGCGGAGCGCCACGTCGGCCGAGCCCTGGGAGGTGACCAGGGTGAAGCGCGGCCGGCCCGCGTCGTCCAGGGACTCGTCCTCGGCGCGCACGTCCGCCTCCGGCACCCGGCCGAAGAGCGTGATCCGCGCCGAGGTCCGGGCCGCCATGGCCCGTACGAGCGGGTCGTCGGCGTTGAGGACGGCCACACCCTGCGGGGACAGCGCCTCCACCAGCTCGCCCTTGGCCTTCGCGACGACGTCGCGGCTGCCGAACTCCCCGATGTGGGCGCTGCCGACGTTCAGCACGACGCCGATGTCCGGCGGCGCGACGCGCGCGAGGTGGGCGATGTGCCCGAGTCCCCGGGCGCCCATCTCCAGGATGAGGTAGCGGGTGCCCTCGTCGGCGCGCAGGACGGTGAGCGGGTGGCCGATCTCGTTGTTGAACGACCCGGGCGGCGCGACGGCGGGTCCCAGCCGGCCGGTGAGCCGGGCGAGGAGGTCCTTGGTCGAGGTCTTGCCCGCCGACCCGGTGACGCCGATCACGGTCGTCTCGGGAAGCCGGTCGATCACCGCGCGGGCGAGCGCGCTCAGTGCGGTCAGGACGTCGTCGACGACGATCGCGGGCACTCCGACAGGACGCTCGGCGAGCACGGCCGCGGCACCGGCCTCCACCGCCTGCGCGGCGAAGTCGTGCCCGTCCGCGTGCTCGCCCCGGAACGCGACGAACAGCGCGCCGGGCTCGGTCTGGCGCGAATCGATGACGACGGGTCCGCTCACGACCGTCTCAGGGGACGCACCGTCCAGCCTGCCCCGGGTGATCTCCGCGATCCTCGCGAGCGAAAGTGGGATCAAGTCTGCTCCTTGCCGGATTTCTGGGCCGTCCGTCTGCGCACGCGGGAACGCGCACACTCAGTGGTCATCGCGTCGCTCCCCGCGTTCGCGCAGGGAGCGACGCAAGACCTCGCGGTCGTCGAAGGGGAGGACCGCACCGCCGACATACTGCCCCTGTTCATGACCCTTGCCGGCGACGACGACGACGTCGCCGCGCCGTGCCCGGCCGGCCGCGAGAGCGATCGCCGCCGCCCGGTCGGGCTCCACGATCACGTGCGCGCGCTCGCTCTCCGGCACGGTGAGCATCCCCTCGACCATAGCGGTGAGGATGGCCCACGGGTCCTCGGAGCGCGGGTTGTCGTTGGTGAAGACGGCGACGTCGGCGAGGCGCGTGGCGAGTTCTCCCATCACGGGGCGTTTGCCGGTGTCGCGGTCGCCGCCGCAGCCGAGCACGATGATCAGCCGTCCGTCGTCGGCGGTCAGCGGCCGGAGGGTGTCCAGGACGGCCTGGACGGCGCCGGGCTTGTGCGCGTAGTCGACCAGCGCGACGAACTCCTGGCCCTCGTCGACACGCTCCAGCCGACCCGGCACCCCGGCCAGGTCGCCGACGCCGCGCACCGCGGTCTGCAGGGCGATCCCCGACTCGACCAGCGCCACGATGGCCGCGAGCGCGTTCGCGACGTTGAACGGACCGGGTAGCGGCACCCGCGCCTGGGCCTCCACCCCGCCGGGGCCCACGACCCGGAAGTCGCTGCCGTCCGGCCGCAGACGCACGTCCGCCGCCCGCCAGTCCGCGTCCGGGTCGCCGGCCGCGGAGAACGTCGTCATCGGGATGGTGGCGACCTCGGTCAGCCGCCGGCCCCAGGAGTCGTCCGTGTTGACGACGCCGACCCGGCTGTACTCCGGGGTGAACAGCCGCGCCTTCGCGGCGAAGTAGTCCTCCATCGTCGGATGGTGGTCGAGGTGGTCCTGCGAGAGGTTCGTGAACACGGCGACCTCGTAGAAGGCACCGCCGACCCGGCCGAAGTCCAGCGCGTGGCTGGAGACCTCCATCGCCGCCGCGGTCACGCCGCGCTCGCGCATCAGCGCGAACAGGGCGTGCAGGTCGGTCGCCTCCGGGGTGGTCAGCGCGCTCGGCAGCACCTCGCCGCCCGCGCGGATCTCGATCCCGCCGACCAGGCCCGTCTCGTGACCGGCGACCCGCAGCCCCGCCTCCAGCAGGAACGTCGTGGTCGACTTGCCGCTCGTGCCCGTGACGCCCAGCACGGTGAGGTCGCGCACCGGGTCGCCGTACACCCAGGACGCCACCCGGCCGAGGACCGCGCGCGGGTCGTCCACGACGAGCACCGGCAGCCCCGACTTCTCGGCCCGGATCCGGCCCTCGCGGTCGGTGAGGATCCCGGTGGCGCCGGCGTCGGCGGCCTGGGCGGCGAACACCGCGCCGTGGAAGCGAGTGCCCGGCAGCGCGGCGTACAGGTCCCCGCGCCGAACCTTCCGGGAGTCGTGCGTCACTCCGGTGACCATCCCCCGCATCGGGGCGCTCCCCTCGGTGAGGCCGAGGAGGGAGACGAGTCCGGACAGCGGGCGGGCGGGAACGGTCGTGGGTCGCATGAGATCGGGATCGGGTCTGTTGGACACGGCGGAGAGGGTACCGCCGGTCACCGCTGGTCTGGGGAGATACGGATCTTCTGTGGCCGGCCCGAGCTCGGCGGGACGCGCCGGCTCTGCAGCGCGAAGCTCATCACGTCCTTGAACACCGGAGCCGCCACCTGACCACCGTAGTAGCCGTTCTGGGGTTTCTGCAGCACGACCTCGACGACGAGCCGGGGGTCCTCCGCGGGGGCGAAGCCGACGAAGGTCGCGGTGTACCCCCCGCCCTGGTAGCCGCCGCCGTTCGGGTTGACCCGCTGCGCGGTGCCGGTCTTGCCGGCGACGCGGTAGCCGGGGATCTGCGCGGCGGGCGCGGTGCCCTCCTTCGTCGTGACACCTTCGAGCATCTTGGTCAGCTCGGCGGCGGTGGTGCTGCTGATCACCCGGCGCTGGGCCGGCCCGGCCGCGGACGTCAGGTTCCCGCGCTCGTCGGTGGTCCCCGCGATCAGGCTGGGGGTGACGCGGACGCCGTGGTTGGCGATCGTGGCGTAGACGCTGGCGACCTGGAGGGCGTTGACCGACACCGACTGCCCGAACGCCAGCGAGTAACGATCGGTGCCCCACCACTGGCTCGGCGGCTTGAGCAGGCCTGCGCTCTCGCCCGGCAGGCCGATGCCGGTCTTCTCGCCGTACCCGAAGGCCCGCATGTACGCGTAGAGCTGCGACGGCTTGATCGTCTCGCTGGCCAGAATGGTGCCGACGTTGCTGGACTTGGCGAGCACGCCGCCGAAGGTGAGGCGCTCCGTCCCATGCGGCTCGGAGTCGTGGAAGGTCCGGTCGAACTTCGTGATGTGGTCCGGCACCGTGAACACGGTGTCGGGCGTGACGCCGCCGGCCTCCATGGCCGCCGCCGCCGTGATCACCTTGCTCGTGCTGCCCGGTTCGAAGCCTTCGTCGACCGCCCGGTTGCCCCAGTCGGTGGACTTCCAGTACGCGGACGGGTCGAACGTGGGCGCCGTCGCCATCGCGAGGACCTGGCCCGACCGCGGGTCCATGACGATGACGGTGCCGCTCTGCGCCTTGGTCGCCTTGACCTGCCGGGCGATGGCGTCCTGTGCCTTCCACTGGATGTCCTGGTCGAGGGTCAGCCGCAGCCCCTTGCCCGGGACCGGCTTGCTCTGCTGGTCCTCGCCCATCGGGATCCGCTGGCCCTTCTCGCTGACCTCGACCTTCTGCCAGCCGCTGCGTCCCTTGAGCAGCTTGTTCATGCTGGACTCCAGGCCAGCGCCGCCGTCACCCTGAGTGTTGACGAAACCGGCGACGTTGGCGGCGAGCGAGCCGTCCGGGTAGATCCGGCGGTATTCCTGCAGCGTGCCGATGCCGGTGAAGTCCATCGCGGTCACCATGCGGGCGCGGTCCGGCTCCACGTGGTGGATGAGCTCCCGGTAGTGGTCCATCTTCGACCGGGGGGTGAGCTTCTGCAGCAGCGTCGCCGGGTCAAGGCCGAACATCGACGCGAGCGTCGTCGCGATCTTGTTCCGGATGTTCTTGTGGTTGGTCCGCTCGTACTGCTGGATCAGCGCGGGATCGGCGTAGATCACCCGGGCGTCGACGGTCATCGCCAGCGGCTGGCCCTGGGCGAAGCTGATGGCACCGCGGACCGCCGGCAGGTCGATGCGGCTCAGCCGCTGGCGTACGGCCGCCTCGGCGTACCCCTTGGACTCGATGCCCTGGAGCTGGACGAGGCGCCCGGCGAACAGCGACAGCACGAACGCGACCAGCAGCAGGCCGACGTTCAGCCGCTTGATCGGGTCGCGGCGGACGATGCGACGCCGCAGCAGTGCCCGTGGCCGTCGTCGCGGGGCGTCCGACGGGCGGCCCCTGCGAACGCGCCGGGAGGCCTGCTTGGCACCGCCGGCCGCCCGGGTACCCGAACGCGGGGAGAAACCCTGAGCACGGCCGCTCTGACCCCGAGCGGTGTGACCACGACCGGACTGCCCGGGGCCGCTCATGCGGCGCGGGCCTCCGGGTGGGGAGGGTGCGGCCGGCCCCCGGCCGCGCCGAGAGGTCACCGCGTGCCGCCTCCCTCCCGGGGAGCGGCCGTCTTGCGGGCGACGCCCTGCCCCGGCGCGGCCTTCCGGGTGTTCTGGCGCGGAGCCGTGCCGACCGCCGGCGGCACCAGCGCACCGGGCGCGCCCGTGACGGCGCCGGCCGCGGCGGCGGCCACGGCCTCGTCGGACACGCCCTGCGGCGGGGAGCCGACCTCGGTCACCCGTCCGGTACGGGCATCGATGAAGGCGGTGCCCTGCGGGTCCACCATCCCGAGGCTGCGGGCCTTCTGGTGCAGTACCCGGGGATCGCTCTCCCGGGCGATGTCGGCCTGCAGCGCCTGCTTGCGCTCGGCCAGCTGCCGGTTGTCGCGCTGCAGCTCGCTGAGCGTGAAGGCGTCCTGCGCCAGGACGGTGTTGAGCAGCAGGAGGCTGACGAGCGCTCCACCGAGCAGGCCGACGACGAGCAGGACGAACGGCGCGCGGGCGCGCGGCGGGGCGGTACGCCGGGGCACCTGCCGCGGCGGCCGGGTCCCGGCGGGCCGGCGCGCCGGTGCCCGCGTCGGCTCCGTCCGGGTCCGGGCTGTCCGCGCCTTCTCCGTCCGGGTCGCCGGCCGCTTCGTCGCCGTCCGCGCACCGGCGGCCTTCGTCGCCGTGGCACCCGTGCCGGTGGTCTTCCCGCCCGCCGATCCCGCGCCCTTCACCCTCGGCCTCGCACCCGAGGGCGCCGGCTTGCCACGCGGCGTACCGTCCGTCTTCTCGCGCGGAGTCGCCTTGGCCTTCGTCGCCGAGGTCTTCGCCGAGGCGGCCCGCCGGCCGGTCGCCGTGGTGCCCTCGGCCTCATCCGCCCGGGTGGAGGCGTCTCCGCGCCGGAGGCGGCGGCGCCGGGTCTCCGGCGGCGGAGTCGTGATGGTCATGCGATGCCTCCTGCTCGACTCCGCCCGCTCGGCGGCTGTTCACCGAGGGACATCGCGCCGATGCCTCGCGGACGTCGGTCCTCCCGGATCCGCTCGGCTGCGCGCAGCCGCGCCGAGCCGGCCCGGGGATTGGTCGCGGTCTCCTCGTCGGCCGGCTGCTCCGCCCCACGGGCGAGGAGGCGGAACCGGGGCTGTAGCTCCGGCAGCGGCACCGGCAGGTCCGGTGGTGTCGTGTCGGTGGTGCGCTCGGCGAGCGCGCGCTTGACGATCCGGTCCTCCAGCGAGTGGTAGGACAGGACGGCGATGCACCCGCCGACGGCCAGGGCGTCGAGGGCGGCGGGCACCGCGCGCTCGAGAGCGGCCAGCTCGCCGTTGACCTCCATGCGCAGCGCCTGGAAGGTGCGCTTGCCCGGATGCCCTCCCGTGCGCCGCGACGCGGCGGGGATGGCAGCGCGGACGACGTCGACGAGGCGGGCCGTCGACGTGAACGGGGCGCGCCCCCGCTCACGGACGATCGCCTCGGCGACGCGTCGCGCGAACCGCTCCTCGCCGTAGTCGCGCAGGATGCGCGTCAGGTCGGCGGTCGAATAGGTGTTTACCACCTCTTCGGCGGTGAGCCGCTGGGTGCGGTCCATCCGCATGTCGAGCGGTGCGTCATAGGAGTAGGCGAAGCCGCGCTCGGCCTCGTCCAGCTGCGGGGACGAGACCCCCAGGTCGAACAGGACGGCGTGCACCCGGGGAATGCCCAGGTCGGCCAGGACCCGCGGGATCTCGTCGTAGACCGCGTGCACGAGCGTGAACCGGCCGGCGTACGGCTCCAGGCGCCGCCGGGACCGCTCCAGCGCGGTCGTGTCGCGGTCCAGCCCGACGAGCCGCGCCCGCGGGTGCGCGGCGAGGACGGCGGTGGCGTGCCCGGCGAGGCCCAGGGTCGCGTCGACGTAGAACGCGTCCTCATCGGAGGGCACGGACAGGGCCGGGGCGAGCAGTTCCAGGATCCGGTCGAGCATGACCGGAACGTGGCCCTGCGCGCGCGAGCCCTCCTCGCGCTCATCGCCGCCGTACATGAAGCCCCCTCAGGACGCCACTGCTCGCGAACAGCGCTGACGCCGCACTCGCCGCCCGTCCCTCCTGAGAGAAATACTCAGGAACGATGTGGGCGGCCGGTGTGGCCGTCTGCCCCGTGGGAGACGCCACCCGCCCGGCTCACCGCTCAATGGCTTACGCCGGCCCCCGTCGGGATTCGCCCGGCCAGGTCCCCATCCGCTGCTCCGTGAGGAAGAAAGTTGTGCAACGGCCATCTGGCACCGGGGAAGGTGCGCCAGCTGGGAGCGGGTGGAGACCTCGCCGAACGGATCCGATCACCGGCGATGGTGCGTCAAAGAATCCCGGGCAGCACCTCCTCCGACAGATCGGAGAACTGCGGCTCCTGGTCGACCAGGTAGGTCTCCCACGCGGTGGCGTCCCAGATCTCCAAGCGCGTGTTGGCCCCGATCACGGCACAGTCGCGGGTCAGACCCGCGTAGCGCCGCAGCGGCTGCGGAATGGTGATCCGGCCCTGCTTGTCGGGGACCTCGTCTGAGGCGCTGGCGAAGAAGACCCGGCTGTAGTCCCGCACTGCCTTGGCGGTGACCGGTGCGGTGCGAAGCGCCTCGGTGATGCGCTGGAACTCGGCCTCGGGGAAGACGTAGAGGCAGCGTTCCTGACCCTTCGTGATCACCAATCCCCCTGACAGCTCCTCGCGGTACTTCGCCGGCAGGAACAGTCGTCCCTTGTCGTCCAGGCGCGGTGAGTGAGTGCCGAGGAACATCGGCCCCACCTCCCGCTTCGCAGGGGTCGATGTCATGTCCCCCACGGCGCCCCACTGTACTCCACTCTCCCCCACGGTCAACGACCAAAACACCGGTCACACGCCATCTCGCCGCGCGAACGGCCAGGTCAGGAGAGGGCGCCCTCGTGGGGGCGGCAGCCCCCCACATCGCCGCTCGGCGCGTCGTTTCGGGCCGCCGGACCGCCGCGGCCGGAGGACGGGCGAGGGGAGGTGGAGGGAAGTGGAGGAACCCCGATGATCACCATCCGTCACCGGCGGGACGCGCACCGTCCCGCCGGGTCCGGGAGATCGCCGTCGGCGGGATCCCCGCTGCAAGCAAGACATCGCCGCGGGCGGGCCCGACGACGTACTGTCGGTACGACAAATCGGGTCGAGTGCCCACCCCGCGGGCGGTGGGGCCGCATGCCGCGCAGGCCGTTCGGGTCTTCCGAGGAGGGTTAGTGGCAGTGAGCACGCACGGCGACATCGGCCGGGGACTGGAAGGGCTGGCCCAGATCTCGGGCAAGATCCTCGGAGCCATCGAGTCCGTCATCGAGGGCAAGCCGGATGTCGTACGCCTCGCGCTGACCGTCCTTCTCGCCGAGGGTCACCTGCTCATCGAGGACGTTCCCGGCGTCGGGAAGACGATGCTGGCCAAGGCGCTCGCCAAGTCGATCGACTGCTCGGTCCGGCGGGTTCAGTTCACCCCGGACCTGCTGCCGAGTGACATCACCGGGGTCAGCGCCTACAACCAGGAGCTCCGGGAGTTCGAGTTCAAGCCGGGACCGGTGTTCGCGAACATCGTGGTGGGCGACGAGATCAACCGGGCCTCCCCGAAGACGCAGTCGGCGCTGCTGGAGTGCATGGAGGAGCGCCAGGTCACCGTCGACGGCCGCACGTACCCGCTGGACGCCCCCTTCATGGTGATCGCCACGCAGAACCCCGTGGAGATGGAGGGGACCTATCCGCTCCCGGAGGCACAGCGCGACCGTTTCACCGCCCGGATCGCGATGGGCTACCCGGAGCCGGCGGCGGAGCTGGAGATGCTCGACGTGCACGGCGGCCCGTCCCCGCTGGACCGGCTGCAGCCGGTCGCGCACGCCGGCGACGTGCGGTCGATGATCGAGGTCGTCCGCGAGGTGCACGTCGCGCCCGCGCTGCGCGGGTACGCCATCGCCCTCGTCACCGCGACGCGGAACCATCCCGACCTGCGCCTCGGCGCCTCGCCGCGGGCGACGCTCCAGCTCGTGCGCGCCGCCCGCGGCTACGCGGCCCTGGACGACCGGGAGTACGTCCTCCCCGACGACCTGCAGCGTCTCGCCGTCCCGGTGCTCGCGCACCGGCTGCTGCCGACGGCCGAGGCACAGGTCCAGCGCCGGTCGCCCGAGCAGGTCGTGGCCGAGCTCGTCGAGCGCGTCCCGGTCCCCGATCACCGGCGCTGACATGGCCGGGACGCTCAGCGCGCTGACGACGCGGGGCCGTTCGTTCATCGCGGCGGGGGCCACCGCGATCGCGTGTTCGTTCGTGCTGGGCGAGCGCGACCTCCTCCGTGCCGGCCTGCTGCTCCTGGCCCTGCCGCTGCTGTCCGTGCTCGTCGTCTCGCGCACGCGCTACCGGTTGACCTGTTCGCGGGGGGCGAGCCCCGCGCGCTTCCCCGCGGGCGGGGAGGCCCAGGTGAACGTCCTGCTGGAGAACGTCTCGCGGCTGCCCACCGGGATCCTCCTCATCGAGGACCAGGTGCCGTACACGCTGGGGGGCCGGGCGCGGTTCGTCATCGACCGGATCGAGCCGCACGGCGCCCGGGAGATGGCCTATCGGGTGCGGGCGGACGTCCGCGGCCGGTACCGCGTCGGCCCGCTGACCGTACGCCTGGCGGACCCGTTCGGCCTCGTCGAGCTGGCGCGGTCGTTCTCGGGCGCGGACGTCATCACGGTCACCCCTCCGATCCTGGCCCTGCCGGCGGGCCGGCCGGCCGGTTCGTGGACGGGCGGCGGCGACAGCCGGACCCGGATGGTGGCCGGCGCCGGCGAGGACGACGTGGCGCCGCGCGAGTACCGCCACGGCGACGACCTGCGGCGGGTGCACTGGCGGTCGACGGCGCGCCGCGGCGAGCTGATGGTGCGCCGCGAGGAGCAGCACTGGCAGACCAGCGGCACCCTCTTCCTCGACACCCGGCGAATGGCGCACTGGGGCGACGGGCCGGCCGCCTCTTTCGAGCACGCGGTCTCCGTCGCCGCCTCGATCGGACTCCAGCTCGGCCGGGAGGGGCTCGGCCTGCGGTACGTCACGGACGAGGGCGTGGCGCTGGCCCCGTCGGGAGCGTTCGACGGGGCGCTCCTCGACCTGCTCGCCGTCGTCCGCACCTCGACCGGCGGGTCGCTGCGGCGGGGCCTGGCGGCCGTACGCGAGGCGGCGAACAAGGGCGACGGCCTGATCGTCGGCGTGTTCGGACGGCTCACGCCCGAGGACGCGCGGGAGGTCGCCGCTGCCGGGCAGGGCACCGGCGCGTGCATCGCAGTGATCATCGGGAGCGCGGACCCGGAGGTCGTCCGGACCCTGCGCGCGGCGGGGTGGCGGGTCGTCACCGTCCCCTCGGCCGCCGCGCTGCGGACGGCCTGGCCCGAGGCTGCGGGACGACGCGGACACCCGGATCCGACGGAGGCGCGATGAAGGCACGTCTCACGATCGCGGCCTGTACGGCGACGCTGCTCGCCTCGGTCGGGCTGTACCCGCTGTTCAAGACGGCGGCGTGGTTCGGCAGCGGGCTGGGCTCGGTGCTCACCGTCGGCGTGGCCGGCCTGCTCACCCGGCGTTTCCGGCTGCCCGTCATGGCCTGTCTCGCGATCGCCGTGGCGGCGTTGCTGATGTACCTGACCGTCCTGTTCGCGTCCCGCGAGGCGCTGCTCGGCGTGGTCCCGACTCCCCGGTCGATGTCGTACCTGGCGAACCTGGCCTCCGAGGGCTGGCAGGACTCGTTCCGCTATGCCCCGCCCGTACCGGTGCTGCCGGGGGTGGAGCTCCTGAGCACCGGCGGAATCGGACTTGTGGCGATCCTCGTCGACCTGCTCGCCGTGCGCCTGCGCCGCGCCGCCCCCGCCGGCCTGCCTCTGCTGGCCATGTACGCCCTTCCCGCGAGGTTCCGCGCGGAGAGCGCGAGCTGGCTCGTGTTCCTGCCGGGCGCGGTCGGATACCTCACGCTCCTCGTCGCCGACGCCCGGGACCGTCTCTCCGGGTGGGGCCGTCCGGTCTTCACCCGGCACTGGTCGGGCGAGGCGTCCGCCGACGAGCGCCCCGACTCGAGTCCGCTCGCGGTCACGGGACGGCGGATCGGGCTCACCGCCGTCGTCCTGGCGGTCGTGGTCCCGTTGGCGGTGCCCGACGTCCAGCCGCGCTGGCTGCCCGGCACCGGCGGGAGCGGCGGGGGCGGGCTGACCACGGTGACGACCCCGGATCCGCTGGTCAGTCTCAAACGCCAGCTCGTGCGGACGGACAACGCCGTCGTCCTCACCTACCACACCTCTGACGACGCGGCACCGGAGTACCTGCGGATGTACGCGCTGGACCGGTTCGAGGGCGACGGCTGGACGTACTCCGCCATGCACGGGGACAAGAACGCGCGCGTCTCCGGGAAGACCCTGCCCTCGGCGCCGGGTCTGGACCTGGATGCCTCCCTCCTGCGCCCGGTGACCACCCGGGTCAGTGTCGACGACCACGTGCGCGGCATGAACGTCCTGCCGACCCCGTACCCGCCGACCAAGGTGGCCATCAAGGGCGACTGGCGGGTCGACGCCCCCTCACTGATGGTCTTCTCGCTGCGCGAGTCGGCCGGCGGCCGGACGTACACGGTGTCGAGCGTGCGCCCGGCGCCCACGTACCAGCAGCTGGAGACCATCGCCCCCATCCCCGCCGACGTCGCGTCGCGTTACCTCGCCGTGCCCGGCACGGTCCCCAGGGACGTCGTCGCCCTGGCGCGCAGGCTGACCGCGACGGCGTCGACCCCGTACGACCGGGCCGTCAAGCTGCAGCAGTGGTTCGTCCGGCCCGGGAACTTCACCTACAGCCTCGACGCGCCCTCCCCGCGCAATGTGGGCGCGCTCCGCGACTTCCTGTTCGCCAGTCGAACCGGGTACTGCGAACAGTTCGCGGCGTCGATGGCGCTGCTCGCCCGGATCGTCGGCATCCCCGCGCGCGTCGCCATGGGCTACACCGCGGGCACCCGGCAGCCGGACGGAAGCTGGGTCGTACGGACCAAGGACACGCACGCCTGGCCCGAGCTGTACTTCCCCGGCAGCGGCTGGCTGCGGTTCGAACCGACCCCCGCGGGCGGGGGCGGTCAGGGCAGCGCGACCGTGCCGGACTACACGAGCCCTCAGCTGCTGCCGGGCGCTCCGACCGGGGGTTCCACGACCCGGCTGCCCTCGACGGGGGAGACGCCGGGCGGCCGCTCGGCCACCGGCCCGGGGTCGATCCCCCACCACCGTGCCGACCCGCTGGACCGGGGCGGCTCCGCCGGAGCGCTCCGCCCGCAGCACCAGGACGGCCTCCCGATCGGCTGGTTGCTCGCGCTGCTGGCCGTGGCCCTGCTGCTCGCCATCCCCGCGGCACTGCACCGCCTCGTGCGGGTCCGCCGCTGGACCCGCGCGGCCGCCGACGCCGACATCGCCCACGCGGCGTGGGACGAGCTGAGGGTCGCCGCGGTGGACTTCGGGCTGCCGTGGCGGCCCGGTGACAGCCCGCGGGCCGCAGGCCGGCGGCTGCTGGCGGCGCGTCCGCTCGGCGAGACGACCGCCGAGGCGCTGGCCCGGCTCGTACGGGCAGAGGAGCTCGCCCGGTACGCGCCGGCGCCCGGCCCCGCCACGGGCCTGCGCGATGACGCGCATTCGGTGCGGGCCGCGTTCGCCGCAGGGGCGGGCCGGCGCGGCCGGTGGCATGCCCGGGTGGTGCCGCCCTCGGCGACGGCCCTCCTACGTCACCTGGGCGGCCGGACGCTCGACGCGTTCGACCGGCTCGACTCGCTCACTGTCCGCCGGCGGCGCCACTCCCCCGGCTGAGCTCTTGGAGGGACTCCCGGGTCGAGTGGTCGAGTCGCGGGCAGAGGCCGCCATAGGCGGAAGCGCGTCACCGCCCGGCGGTGGGCCGGGCGGTGACGTGGGTCTTCTGGGGGGCTCAGAGCTCTCCGTGGCGGCGGCGCCAGC
>JBJMIW010000271.1:0-5448 GCA_045806665.1 Actinoallomurus sp. | reverse complement strand
CCGCCGAGGAGGTCACCAACATCTACAAGGTCGGCCAGAACACCAGCCGGCTGCTGCTGGCCTGCGGCGACCTCGTCACCGCGTGGCTGCTGCTCCGCCAGGCCGAGATCGCCCTGGAGCGGCTGGGCGGCGAGCTGTCCGAGGCCGACCGCGCCTTCTACACCGGCAAGGTGGCCGCCGCGCGCTTCTTCGCCACGACGCGGCTGCCGCTGGTGTCCGCCGAGCGGGCGGTCACCGAGGCGACCACCGGCGACCTGATGGACCTCCCCGAAGAGGCCTTCTGACGCGGATGCCCTGACGATGATGCCCGCCACCCCGGTCCGGGGTGGCGGGCATCATCTCTTCCGAGGTATCGCCGACCGATAACGGCCGAACGGCGGTTCGGTGCTCGACCGTACGAGCGCCGAACCGCCGTCTCGACTCCGCGGTCAGCCGGTGACCGGCAGGTCTGACGGCACCGGCGTGGGTGCCGGAGCCGGCGGCTGCGTGGTCGAACTCGGGCTCGGGCCGGGGGATCCGGTCAGCGTCGGCGCGGGTGACGCGGTGGCACTCGACGTCGGAGACGGCTCCGGCGGGTTGCCGTTGCCGCCGGGCGGCGTGGGCAGGCTGCCGTCGCACTTGACCCAGAAGACCTTCTGCTTGGCCCTGCCGTGTTCGCCGGCGAAGTTCCAGTACAGCTTGTAGTGCCCGTTGGGCAGCGACAGGTCGGTGGTGCGCCCGTTGCCGTCCTGGCCGAGCGTCAGAGCCCCGTGCAGCACCTCCGTGCGGTTGCCGGTGGGCGGCCAGGACACGATGCTCCAGGAGACCTGCTGACCCGCGTCGAAGTGGAAGCCGTCGAGGTAGAAGCCGCAGACGTGTGGCTCGTTGCGCGGGTCGGTCACGGAAGTGGTCGAACGGTGGATCTTCACCGTGCCGTTGTCGCCGCCATGGGAGTGCGTCTTCGGCGCGGCCATCGCCTCGGTGGTGCCCAGGCCCGTGACGGCGACGGCCGCGGCGGCGGTGAGCAGGGTCGCCGCGCCCGCGCGGAGGGAGGACTTACGCGTTCTTCTGCTGAACAAAGCGAACCTCGCGGTTGAGAGAATGATCTGTTGACGAAAGAAGGAGCCGGCGTTCCCGGCCGGTGCCACCTTCTTCGCCCTTCTGGAAAGCCGGTGAGAAGCGGCGATCTCGTCGGTGCGGGGCGGTCGTATGCGGGACCTGAGCCGACCTTCGGATCAGCCGTTGATATGGACGAGCGTGCCGAGCGGCATCTTGGCCAACCGGGTCAGTGCGTCCGACGGAACCCGTACGCAGCCGTTGGTGACCGCCTTTCCGAAGACCGACTTCTGAGGCCAGCCGTGGAAGGCGACCGTGCCCGGCCCGCCGCCGAACGTGTCGAGCGTGGGGGAATGGGTGCCGAGCGGCAGGATCAGCGGGCTGTAGGTCGGTTTCGTCGGGGCCAGCAGGGCCAGCACGAACGTGGTGCCGGTGGGCGTAGGGGTCTTCGCCGTGCCCACGGCGACCGTCCAGGTTCCGAGCTTGCGGCCGGACCTGCGGAGGGTGAGCCGCCGAGCCGACAGGTCGACGTCGACGGCGTAGGGGCTGCGGGCGGTCCGGAGTCCCTTGTCGGCGAGCCAGCCCGCCGTGTGGTTCGGCCGGCTGGGCAGCAGGACACGGTACCAGCCCGGCTTGTGTTCCACGACCGGTACCCAGGTCGGGCTGCCGAGCTGGGTGCTGGGCAGCATCCCCACGGCCGGGCCGCCGGGCGTGGCCGAGACCGGGACGGCGGTCTCGGGATGGACGACCGTCCCGTCGCCGGCCGGAGCGGTGTCCTGCGGAAGCCCGCGCAGTGTGGTGAAGGTCGTCGCCTGCAGCGGTTTCGCGACCGCCGTGCGCCGCTCGCCGGCCGACGCCGCCTTGTCGCTGCCGCAACCCGTGACGAGCATCGCGGTGACCGCGGTGGCCGAGACGCACGCCGTCAGCCGGAGCGGCCCGGGGACCGGGCTGAACGGCGAGATCGTACGGTCGGAGCGGGCGCGCGTGAGGAAGTTACGCACGAAGACTCCATCAACACGAGAGAGAGCGCGCGAGAGGACGATCTGACGAAGGACCGTCCTGTCGGTGCTGTGAGTGATCTCATCGTAGAGTGTTCACATCTGCACCGTTATGTATGTCTCGTACCAATTCTGACACGAACACCGTGACACCGTGCGGTCCCGCCGCCGATCGAATCGGCGGCGGGCCCTCGCGGCCTTCCGTGTGCGGATCCACCGCACCCAGGGCAACGGTGACGCGGCCACCGACGGCGACGGCGTGATCCGCTTTACTCCTGGCGCGAGATGAGCTCGATCGGCTGCGCGCGATGGTCGAAGAGATCTTGTTCTGGGCGTACGACGGGATCGATGAGGAGCCTCACCCGCTGAGGCTGGACGACGGCCGGATCTCCGACGTGGACGAGGCCTGGATGCCGGTGCTCACTCCCGACGGGCCGGGCGTGCTGATGTGGTCCAACTCAGACTGAGGACCGTGCCTGCCGCCGTGTCCTGATCCCTGGCGACCGCTGCCATCAGATAAGCAGCGATCGCCAGTGGATCCGTGTCCTGGTCGTCAGACGCCGACTCTTCGGGCGAGTTTGCCCGCTCCAGTTGCGCATAGGCGGCCTCACCGTCATACCCGCGAGGCCGTCACCGCCCGCTGCAGCGTAAGCCCGCCCCAGAGCGACATCGCTTCCGGCCGTCCCTCATCCGCCATCGGCCACAGCGCGGCAGTCCCCGCCCAGCGCCAGCGTCACCGCCAGATCCGCCACCACCTTGCCGGGATCGTGCACCGCCCGAGGCAGCCGCCACCGCTCCAGCGCCCGGGACAGACCCCTGTCCAGGCCGGTGACCCGCAGCGTCTCCATCAACATCAGGCCGCCGGCCTGGCCGACGATCCCCTTCCCGTCCGAAGACACCATGATCTTGGTCCGGCGACCGGTAGGCTGCACGTGAAAAGTGCCTCTCAGCATGGGCGGACAGGACTCTCGACAAGCCCGATCCTCCCAGCTCAGAGGCACTTTCTCGTGTAAACGATCAAATCACCCGCAACTCATGTGAAAGCGCGAGGTTAACGCAGCATGGCGGTGTCGAGCGTGAGCTCGAACGGTGCGGGCAGGCGCAGCTTCTCGCCGACGATGACGCGATCGATCGTGCGGTAGCCGTCGTCGGTCGGATCGGCGAACAGCGTGACGGCGGTCGGCTCGTCGACCGGGTCGATGAGCAGGTAGAACGGAACACCGCTGAGTGCGCAGTTGCGCGGCTTGGTGAACCGGTCGCGGACGGCGTTGCCGCGCGAGGTCACCTCGGCGACCAACAGCACTCCGCGTCCGAACACCTCGCTATCGCCGAACATCGGTGGCTCCGGTGGCACGATCACCAGATCGGGCTCGATCCGGTCGCGGTTGCTCTCCAAGTGGATGGTGAGCTCGTGGCAGAGGTACCAGCCGTTCTTTCGCGCGATCTCCACGAAGGAGTCGTGCAGGAAGTAGTTGATCCGGGAGTGCCGGAAGTTCCCGCGGGGACTCACGACGAGGCTCCCGTCGATGATTTCGACCTGGAAGCCGGGATACGACGGTGTCCGCTCCCAGATCTCTTCCATCGTGGGGGGCTCGTCTTCCTCGATCGGCTGTGGCATGGCCATGGCTCCACCATCCTCGAGTGCTCCTCGCTCAGCGTATCAGGATCGCTACGAGGAGTATTGTCTAGAGCGCTGCCCGTGTCTGCCCGTTCGCGAATTTCTCAGGCTTCCTCGATGAGGTCGCCGTCGTCGGCGCTGTACAGGAGGGTTCGGCCCGGCTGGGGGCACGCGCAGGGTCGAGCCGATGGCCGGTTCGCGGTCCTCCGGGACGGTGAGCTGAACGCTCGGCCCTGCCGTCGCCAGGGTCACCAGGGACGTCGTGCCGAGGTGCCGGCGGCGTCCGGGTAGCTTGAGCATCCATGGCACTCAGGTACGCGGTCCTCGCGCTGTCCCTCGTCACCCTCGCGGGCTGCGGCGGCTCGGGAGGCGGCGCCCGCGGCGCGTCCGCGTCGGCGAACGCGCAGGCGGCCTCCTGGTGGCGGCCGGCGGTGGGTGTCAGCTGGCAGTGGCAGCTCAGCGGGAAGATCGACACGTCGGTCAAGGCGAGCGTCTACGACATTGACATGTTCGAGACACCGAAGGCGACGGTCACCGCGCTGCACGGCGAGGGGCGCAAGGTCATCTGCTACGTCAGCATCGGCTCGGCGGAAGAGGGACGGCCGGACTACAAGAGCTTCGCCAAGCCCCTCCTCGGCAAGAAGCTCGATGGGTGGCCAAAGGAGCGCTGGGCCGACGTCCGAAGGCTCGATGTGCTGCAGCGAATCTGGGCCGCGCGCCTGGACCAGTGCAAGGCCAAGGGCTTCGACGGGGTCGAGCCGGACAACGTCGAGGCCTACCAGAACGACTCCGGCTTCCCGCTGACCGCGGAACACCAACTGGCGTTCAACCGCATGCTGGCACGCGTCGCCCACCAGAAGGGCCTCGCCGTCGGGCTGAAGAACGACCTCGACCAGATCCCGTCTCTGGTCAAGGACTTCGACTTCGCGGTGAACGAGCAGTGCGCGGAGTACCACGAGTGCGCGGCCCTCACGCCGTTCATCGCGGCCGGCAAGCCCGTGTTCCACACCGAGTACAACCTGCCGCTCAGCAAGTTCTGCGCCGAGTCCAAGCGCCTGCGGCTCAGCTCCATCCGCAAGACCCTCGACCTCACCGCCAAGCTCCAGACCTGCCCCTGACCGGGCTGCCGCTTGGATCCCGGGGCCGGGTCACTTGCCGTCGCCACGATTTACGGGATCTCCGGGCCTGGGTGGCCCGGAGACCCATACGGTCAGGACCAGGCGAGCATGCGCATGGGGTCCTCGAGCATGGCGCCGACCTCGCGGAGGACGGCGGAGCCGAGCTCGCCGTCGACGATGCGGTGGTCGAACGACAGCGCCAGCGTCGTGACCTTGCGGACCTTGATCTCGCCCTCGTGCACCCAGGGCATGTCCCGGATCTGGCCGAAGGCGAGGATGGCCGACTCGCCGGGGGTCAGGATCGGAGTGCCCGCGTCGACGCCGAAGACGCCGACGTTGGTGATGGTGATCGTGCCGTCGGACAGGTCGGCCGGGGTGCACCTGCCGGCCCGCGCCGTGGCGGCGAGGTCGGCGAGCGCCCGGGCGAGGTCCGGCAGCGACAGGTCGTGGGCGTCGCGCACCTTCGGCACGATCAGCCCGCGCTCGGTCGCGGCGGCGATGCCCAGGTGCACGTAGTGCTTGACCACGATCTCCTGCGCGGTCTCGTCCCACGATGAGTTGATCAGCGGGTTGCGCCGGGCCGCCAGCAGCAGCGCCTTGGCGACCAGCAACAGCGGCGAGACCTTGACGCCCTCGAAGTCGGGCAGGTCGCGCAGCCGCCTGACGGCGTTCATCGTCT
>JBJMIW010000270.1:0-3190 GCA_045806665.1 Actinoallomurus sp. | reverse complement strand
TCGTGATGTCGAACTCCTTCACCAACCAGGTGATCGCCCAGATCGAGCTGTTCACCAAGACCGAGAACTACCCGATCGGCGTCTACACCCTGCCCAAGCACCTCGACGAGAAGGTCGCCCGCCTGCACCTCGACGCGCTGGGCGTCAAGCTGACCCAGCTCACCAAGGAGCAGGCCGCCTACATCGGCGTCGACGTCGAGGGCCCGTACAAGTCGGACCACTACCGGTACTAAGTCCGAGTCGTCGTGACGTACGACATCGCGGACCCCGGGCTCGCCGAGTCCGGGGTCCGGCGCATCGAGTGGGCCGATCGGTCCATGCCCGTGCTGCGGCGCATCCGCGAGCGCTTCGCCGCCGAACGCCCCCTGGACGGCCTGCGGATCGCGGCGTGCATGCACGTCACCACGGAGACCGCGAACCTCATCCGCGCGCTGCAGGCCGGCGGCGCCGAGGTGGCCCTCGCCGCCTCGAACCCGCTGTCCACCCAGGACGACACCGCCGCCGCGCTCGCCGGTGAGTACGGCGCGGCGGTGTTCGCCCGTCAGGGCGTCGACCGCGACGGCTACTACCGGCACATCCACCAGGCCCTCGAGATCGCCCCCGATCTCGTCCTCGACGACGGCTGTGACCTCGTCAACATCCTCCACACCGAGCGCCTCGACCTGCTCGACGGCGTACGCGGCGGCTGCGAGGAGACCACCACCGGGGTCATCCGCCTGCACCAGATGGCCCGCGAGGGGGCGCTGCGCTTCCCGATGATGGCGGTCAACGACACCGACACCAAGCACATGTTCGACAACCGGTACGGCACCGGCCAGTCGACGCTCGACGGGATCGTCCGCGCCACCAACACGCTGCTGGCCGGCAAGACGATCGTGATCGCCGGGTTCGGTTACTGCGGCCGCGGCCTGGCCGAACGCGCCCGCGGCATGGGCGGCCGCGTCGTCGTCACCGAGATCGACCCGGTCAAGGCGCTCGACGCCGTCCTGCAGGGCTACCGCGTCCAGCCGATGACGCAGGCGGCCGAGGACGGCGACGTCTTCATCACCGTCACCGGCAACCGGGACGTCATCCGGGCCGAGCACCTCGCCCGGATGAAGGACGGCGCGATCCTCGCCAACTCCGGCCACTTCGACGTGGAGATCGACGTACGGGCGCTGGCCGAGCTGGCGGTCGAGGTCAACCGCGGCGTACGCCCACAGGCCGACGAGTACGTCCTCGCCGACGGCCGCAGGCTCGTGCTGCTCGCCGAGGGGCGTCTCGTCAACCTCGCGGCCGCCGAGGGCCACCCCGCGGCCGTCATGGACATGTCCTTCGCCGACCAGGCCCTCACCTGCGAGTGGCTCGTCGGCCAGGACCTGGCGCCGGGGGTGTACGACGTCCCGAAGGAGATCGACACCGAGGTCGCCGGCCTCAAGCTGGCCTCCATGGACGTCGAGATCGACGCGCTCACGCCCGTGCAGGAGGAGTACCTCTCCTCCTGGCGCCAGGGTTCCTGACCGACGTCCAGGCTCACCGGCGTTCCGGTCAGGACAGGCGCCGGTGGATCGACCCGACTTCCTGCGGAGGGCAGCCCGATGAAGTCGTGCTGAGCGGGAGTGAGTGTCTTGCCGGCCTGGAAGTCGTCGAAGGCCGCTCTGGCGGCCTCCCGCTGCAGCCCGGTGATCGAGCGAAGGAACAGTCCGAAGCCCTGGTTCTCCTCGGCGGCCAGTTCGACGTCGGCTTCGGTGCCGAAGCCCGTTGATGGGACCTGTACGTGCCGCGGCCGGGTGCGCGGCGGGTCGGCCTGGCGAGGCCGCATCGGCATGCCATCGTCGGCGGGTGAGGTCAGGTACGCGAGAGCCGCCCCGGCCGTACGGTCCGGGGGCTCTTTGCATTCACGCCTTGACGACGGCGACCAGCGCCGAGAACGAGCAGCTCCAATAGACCCCTCAGCGCCGAAGGCAAACGGGTGCGCCGGGTTAGAGTCGTGACCGTTCCCCTCACCGACTACCAGCTGGTCGAGCCACATTGACGCCGCCATTGACGTACCAGCCCCGGCGAATCGGTCATCGACCCGGCAACGTCGGCGGCAACGTGACCACAGCGGCGGCAAAGTCACCGCGAGGCCGGATGCGGGGTCTCGTCGCCGTGATCACTGACGGGTGCTGCTGATAGAACGCAGTATTCACAAGGGATCACGTCGCGACATCGACCCGGTCTGCTGGACGTCGCATCACGTGCTGCTTGACGTCCAGCTTCTGGGATGTCTTCCTGGCCGCTTACTGTCCGGCGCGTCACGGTCGGTGGCGTCACTGAAGCCGCGCCCTTGATCAGAGAGGTGGCCTCGTTCGTGATGGCTTGCGACCGGAGGCCGCACCGGGACGCACCTGGGCACGGCGGTCGGTGGTCCTTCCGTCGCGTAGATTCTGAGCATGCCGCGCGGTACGTACGTCCACGAGCCCGGCGTCGAGGAGCGGTTCGCCTGCGACCTGGACGGCGGCGGCTGGCGGTACTCCGCCGAGCGGTCCGACGGCGGGACGATCGAGCTGGTCGTCGACAGCCGCTGGCGGCCCGCCCGGCTCGAGGTGACCGCCGGCGAGCAGATCTTGCGGGGCGGTGCCGTCGGAGCCGAACTGCTGTGGGTGACCGCCGGACGGGAGCATGCCTCGCGGGCCACCGGCTTCCTCGGCGAGTCACCGGGTCTGCTCGTCGCCGTGGCCCGGTCGCTGTGCCTGGCCGAGGGGGAACGCGTCGACGCGGCGATCCTGCTCGTCACCGCGCCGTCTCTCGCGGTCCGCACCGTTCCGCAGCGCTGGATGCTGGCCGAGACCGCCTGGCACGACGCCGACGGTGAGCGCGTCCCGGTCGAGCGCTACGAGGTCACCGACCTGGAGACCGGCGAGATATCAGAATTCCACCTGGCCGGCGACGTGGTGGTGGCAGGTCCCGGTATCGAACTGGTCAACCTTGAGAATCCCCCGAATTTTTCCTAAGAACTTCTGACAACCTCTGGGGCATGTCCGCTGTCATAGTGATCATGCAACGTGTCTTTGTCGGCGTCGGTGTGGTGGGTCTCCTCAGCGGCGGGCTGGTCGTGGCGTCCGGGAGTTCCGCGATGGCCAAGTCAACTCTCACTCTCAGCGCCGCGCACAGCGTGATCCACACGGGCCAGACCGTGCACCTGGCGGGGTCGGTCGGTGACGACTCC
>JBJMIW010000269.1:0-22646 GCA_045806665.1 Actinoallomurus sp. | reverse complement strand
CCACGAAGTCGGCCGACAGCAGCCCGGCAGCATGGTGGTGAGCACTCGTAACCCTCGGTGCAACGGGGTACGTTCCGCCCTGTCGAGGTGTCACCGCTCGAGGAGCCGTCATGCAGGGCCTCACCGTCCGAGATCGCGCCGCCGGCCTGGCCGGGCTTTCCCTGGCGGAGGTGCCGTATCCCCACGCCGCCGAGAACGACGTCATCGTGCGAGTGCATGCTGCGGCGTTCACCCCCGGAGAGCTCGACTGGCCGGCGACGTGGTCCGATCGCGCGGGCCGCGACCGGACGCCGAGTGTGCTCGGGCATGAGGTGTCGGGGGTCGTCGTCGAGTTGGGCTACGGAACGACCGGCCTGACCGTCGGCCAGCGGGTGTTCGGGATGACCGACCCGGCCCGCGACGGCTCGCTGGCCGAGTACGTGGCGGTGGAGGCCCGCAACCTCGCTCCACTTCCGGCGGACGTCGACCACACCGTGGCCGCCGCGCTGCCGATCTCCGGGCTGACCGCATGGCAGGGCCTGTTCGACCACGGCCGCCTTGCGGCAGGCCAGACCGTCCTGATCCACGGCGCCGCGGGCGGTGTCGGTTCGATCGCGGTGCAGCTCGCGTGCGAGGTGGGAGCCCGAGTGATCGGCACAGGGCGGGCCGCTGACAGGGACACCGCACTCGGTCTCGGCGTGGATGCCTTCCTGGACCTGCAGGCCGATCAGCTGGAAGATGCCGGCGATGTCGACGTGGTGTTCGACGTGATCGGCGGCGACATCCTCGACCGCTCGACTGTGCTCGTGCGCGCCGGCGGCACGCTCGTGACCATCGCCACGCCACCCAAGGTCCAGCCTAGGGGCGGGCGGGCTGTCTTCTTCGTCGTCGAACCCGATCGCGCCCGGCTCGCGGACCTCGCCCAGCGGCTCCGGGACGGACGGCTCAAGCCGATCATCGGGGCCGTGCGGACGCTCCCCGACGCGCCCTCCGCGTTCGCCCCCGACCGGCGCACCCCCGGCAAGACGATCATCAGGGTCACGGAAGACTGAGCAGGAGAGCCGTCATGATCGGAATACAGTTTGCCGGTGGCTTTCTGGCTGCCGGCGTGGTGGCTGCGGCCACCGCATGCGCCCCCGCAGCAGAGCGTACAACTGGCAAGGCGCCAGTTACTGCCGCGGTTTCGAAGCAACCGTCTGAGACGCTAACGCCTCTGTTTGAACAGGCGCTTCCGAATGTCAAGGGCAAGACGTTCACCTCGGCGATCGTAGACTTCCCGCCCACTGCACGCGCAGTGCCGCATCGGCACGGCTCGGCTTTCGTTTACGCCTACGTGCTCGAGGGCACTGTGCGCAGCCAGCTCGCTGGCGAGCCAGTGCGTACGTACCACCAAGGCGAGAACTGGGTCGAGCAGCCGGGCGCCCACCACCTACTCACGGAAAACGTCAGCCGGACGAAACCGGCGAAGCTGCTGGTCGTCTTCATCTCCAACACGGGAGATAAGCTCAAGGTCAATGATTTGCCAGAATAGGGCATCGACTGCACAACGGGCTGGTAGGCACTGAGGGTTTCTCAACGGAACTCACTGCCATGCCTGATTGCGAACCACCGGCCACGCAGACGATGGCGCCGATCAGGTGAGACTGAGCCGCGTTCACGACGGCCGATCCGGGAGACGGGTTCGGACCCCGGCCGTGGAGGCCTGCGCATGGCGAGGACCACGGGATGGTGGTGTGCGGTTTCCCGAAGCCCTTCGGGGTCACATGGCGGCGGTCGGCCTCAACGCAACGTGGGAGGCTCAGCGCCCCGGCGGGTCATGAGGAGACCCAGGGCCGCGCCGGTGACCAGGGCGACGACGTGACCGACCGCCGCGACGTCCAGGTGGCTCAGGCCGTCGAAGATGTACGGGGCGAGCACGATCAGCCCGGCCAGCGCGCCCAGCCGGCACCAGCGGCTCGTCGTGAACAGCCCGCGGGCAGGTGCGCGCGCGGTGCCGTACAGCACGGTCGCCAGCAGTGCCGACATGATGATGTACGACGGCCCGACGTCGTCCAGGAAGCGCATGGACCTCGGCTCCGCGCCGGTCGAGCCAGGCCAGCAGGCCCTCGCTGACCAGCGTGCCGATGACGTGCGCGGCGGCGACGAGCAGCAGCGCCCGCAGGTTGCCGAACCGGTGGGCCAGTGGGAACAGCCCGGCCGCGGCGAACGCCACCCAGATCCACGGCCCGGAAGCTGTCCCCAGGCCTGTGCGGTGCCAAAATGGTGAAAGCTGATGCTGAGCTGGGCGTTCGCGATGCGATCAGGCAGCTCTGCGGTACTCGCTGATCAGCCCGGTGACGGTCCTTCGACGGTGGATCCGGGCGGTCATGTCGATCACCTCGTTGGGATCGTCCAAAGGCGGGCGGAGCGAACGACCTTGATGCGGGCGGTGATGGTTGAAGTGGCGTTCGTACTCGGCCAGGACCGTTCGCAGGTGCCGCTGACCGTAAATCACCAGGTGATCGAGGCACTCTCGGCGTAGCGTTCCCACGAATCGCTCCGCGAACGCGTTCGCCCGGGGCGACCGGGCAGGTGTCTTGATGATCCGCACGCCACTGGCGGCGAACACCTCATCGAAGGTGCGGGAGAACTTGCCGTCACGGTCCCGGATGAGGAACCTGAAGCCGCCAGCGCACTCGCCCAGGTCCATCAGCAGGTTCCGGGCCTGCTGGGTGGTCCAGGCACCGGCCGGGTTGGAGGTGACGCCCAAAATGTGCACGCGGCGCGTCTGGATCTCCATGACGAACAAGACGTACAGCCGCTTGAGGAACGCGGTGTCGACGTGCACGAAGTCACACGCCAAGACACCGGACGCTTGAGAGGTCAGGAATTGCCGCCAGGTCGGCGATGCCCGGCGCGGCGCCGGACCCAGACCGGCCGCGGCGAGAATCCGGCGGATGGTGCCTTCCCCGATGCGATGCCCGAGGCCGAGCAGTTCACCTCGGATGCGCCTGTGCCCCCATCGTGGATTCTCCCGGGCCAACCGGACCACCAGATCCCGCTGTTCATCAGGGATCGGCGGCCGCCCGACCGTGTGCGGGTAAGTCCAGCGCTGGGTGACCAGCCGACGATGCCAGGCCAGCAAGGTGCCCGGTGTGACGATCCGGTGGAGCCGAGGCTGCTTGGGCCAGCAACCGCGCGAGAGCGGCCAGCAGTGCCCGGTCGGCCCAGTCCGCTCTCGGACGGGCGACCTGACGACGCAGGACGGCGACCTCATGCCGCAACACCAAAATCCCCACCTCCTTGGAGGCATCGGTACGCGTGAGCAGCGTCAACCAGCCGAACAACCGGACCATCAGCAGGTACAGGAGGCGTAGGAACACGAGCGCTGAGCATAGATGGCCAGGTCAGGCGCCGTGAACGAGTTCTGGCACCGCACAGGGTTCTAATCATCGAGGCGCCCTCGCCGGATGTCGCCAGATAGCCACGTAAGGGTCACCCGGGAATCCGCGCCACCCCGACGCGCGTCTCATCCCAGGAAACCAACCACGAACGGGGAACTAACACATGCGCATCCGCGCTCTCATCACCGCCGCAGCCGCCCTCACCCTCGCCGGGTGCGGCACCGAAGCGGCCTCAACTCCGGCAGCTCCCCCGCCGGCGCCGACGGTAACGGTCACGGCCCCCGCCGCCTCGGCGGCGCCGGAGGTCTCGACAGCACCCACGCCGACGCAGGCGCACGGGCAGCTGGTGAAGATCCCTGCTGTCGTCGGGAAGAACCACCAGCTCGCGCAGGACACGATGCAGGCCGCTGGGCTCTACAACCTGCGCGAGGAGGACGCGACCGGTCAGGGTCGCCTGCTGATCTGGGACCGGAACTGGGTCGTCGTCCGGCAGACCCCGCTGGCGGGCCGCCGCGTCACACCGGACACGGTGATCACGCTGTACTCCAAGAAGATCGGCGAGTAGCCCTCACCGCGCGGGCCGCGCCTTCGGGGGAACGATGAAGGTGCCTCGCTGCGGGACGGTGTAGACGTAGCCCCGCTCCCGCAGCTCGGCGACCGCTCTCCTCGCCAGGACCCCGGCGCCGAGCAGGCAGACCCGCGAGAGCCAGCGCGCCGTGAAGTTCACCGTCGGCACGACGGCGGGGCGTTGTAGAAGCGGATCATCGACGCTCACCGCCTCGGGCGCCCCACGTGCCAGCCCGGCCCGGCCTGGTGCACGCCCGAGCACCGGGGAACAGCAGGGCTCAGGCCCGCAGATGATGCAGTCGTCCGGGTGGTTCTCGGCCGGACCGATTTACCGGCGGTAGGTGACCGGGAGCTGCCGCGCGTGGCCCGCACTTCGTTTACGCCGCGCTCTCCTTTTGCTTCCCCGTGGTCTTCTCCTTAGGCCGCGGCAGCACCGTGCCGCTTGCCAACTTCGACAGGGCCTCGGCGATGGCCTTGTCGCGGTCCTCGGTGGCATGCTGGTACCGCAGCGCGGCCCCGGCCGTCGAGTGGCCGAAGCGGGCCATCAGTTCGGCAAGGGTGGCGCCCGTGGCCGCTGCCAGTACGGCGCCGATGTGCCTCAGGTCGTGAACCGCAGATCCGCCCGCCCGGCCGCCTCACGCACGGGATAGAACACCCTATAGAGCGTCGACGGCGCCATGTGCCCGGCCGGATCCGAGGCGGACGGGAACAGCAGTGCATCCCTGCCGACGGCGACGTGGTCGCCTAGGTGCGCCTTGACGAGCGGCATCAGGTGCGGCGGGATCGCCACGTCCCGCTTACCGGCGTCGCTCTTGGGTTCCTTGACCTTGCGGCCGTTCTTCTTCGTGCGGGTGACGCCGCGCCGTATACGGAGGACGCCGTTCTTGACGTCGACGTCGGACCGGCGCAGCTCGGCGAGTTCACCAAATCGCAGCGCGCACCACGCGGCAACAGCGCGATCAGCCGGTACCGCGCGGGCAACGCCGTGACGAGCACTTCAGCTCGGCCAGCGTCGCGGGGCGGATCTTCTTGGCGCGCTTGGACTGGCTGGCGCCGCGCACCCGACACGGATTCGCCGAGATCACGTCATCGGCAATGGCCGTGTTCATGATCGTGCGCAGGAGACCGTACGCGTGCGCCCGTTGGGTCGGCCCTGTCTTGACTTGAGTGCCGCGCCACTCCCGTACAGCGGCCGGGGTGAAGCCGGACACCGGCACGGCACCGAACGTCGGCAGGATGTGATCCCTCAGAAGCTGGTCATAGTGGTCGGACGTGGGGCACGGTCTGTAACAAGGACTCAACTGATCCTGGCTCAACGAGTGCTCACCCACCGGCGGCTACCGGTCCCCGAGTCTGCTCCTTCCCCGGACCACTGCCCCTCTCACGGGGCCGCCGCCTGACCAAGGACCAACCCAACTCATCTTCACCGATCAACCGCAACCGAGCTCATTGGTTGCGGTCCGCTGCCGCGCCCCGGCTGAGCACCATTTTCGAGTTAGGCTCTGATCCGACGAGACCGGCTCGGCGGCCTCCTCCACGAATACGACCAGGTCGCATAGGGTGGCCGAATATTCGGCACCCACAGGCTCGGTGCACTCCGTCTGTGGATCGTATGAGCTATTCGGCAGGTCACGCTCGGGCAGCACCGGCATGCGTCTTGAAGTGCGGTCTGGCACACGCGCATACTCGCGTCAAGGTAGCGGACGGCAGAGGAGCGGAATGCTGGCGGCAGCACTGAAGAGTTATCTCGGCGGCCCTGCGACACGTCCTTCATCACGGCCGGTGAACCGCTCCCGGCTCCGCAAGTTCCTCGTTCCCGAGGTGGTGTTCGGGGTCGGGACGCTCGGCGAGGTCGGCAGCGCGGTGCGACGCCTGGGCGGAACCCGCCCATTTGTGATCAGCGATGCCGGTGTCATGGCCGCGGGCTGGGTAGAGGCCGCGCTGCCGTCATTCGAGGAGGCCGGCCTCAATTGCCAGGTCTGGCACGGCATCACGCCGAATCCCAAGGACCACGAGGTGGCGGCCGGGTTCGAGTGCTACCTGGAGTCAGGCTGCGATGTCGTGGTGGCCATCGGCGGCGGCAGTTGCATCGACGCGGCGAAGGCTGTCGCGATCCTGAGCGGCAATGGGGGCAACATCCTGGAATACTCCGGGATCGAACGCGTCTCCCGGCCGGTACCACCCCTGGTCGCGATGCCATCGACCGCGGGAACCGGGGCCGATGTGTCCCAGTTCTGCGTGATCACCGACACGATCCGGAAGCGCAAGGCCACCATTGCATCCCGCGGTGTCATGCCGAATATCTCAGTAACGGACCCGCGGCTGCTCACCACGATGTCCACCGAGCTTACGGTCTACACGGGCTTTGACGCCTTGAGCCATGCCATCGAGGCATACGTCTCCAAAGGCGGAAACTTCCTGAGCGACCTGCATGCGCTCGCCGCTGTGGAGGCGGTGCGGGACCACTTGCTGAACAGCATTGAGCGACCGGACGACCTGATGGCCCGAGAGGGAATGGCTCAGGCCAGTCTGCAGGCGGGGCTGGCCTTCTCCAATGCGTTCCTCGGCGCGACACATGCCATCTCGCACCAGGTCGGCGGCGCCTTGGACCTCTCCCATGGCCTGCTGAACGCGATGCTGCTGCCGTATGTGATGTCGTTCAACGCCGAGACGCGCCCTGAACGCTACGTCGAGATCGCCGAGGTACTGGGAGTCGCCGCGCCCGGAATGCGGCCGGCCGAGGCGGCCGCGGCCGCAATCGACTGGGTGCGCAGCTTCGCCGACAAGCTGAGCATCCCGCGTCGGCTCGGCAGCCTTGGGGTGACTGTGGAAGACATCGACCGCTTTGCCCGCAACGCCCTGGATGACGCCTACATCCTGACGAACCCGAGAACGGTGACGGTTGGCGATGTCAAGAGAATCTGCCTTGCCGTTCTCTGACCCCGAGGAGTCCGCCGAAGAGGAGCTGAGCGAGGAGTGGCTGGAGCGACTTGCTGGGGCACGGTCTTCCAAGCCCACCTTCTATGCCGAATGGCGCAACCAGTCACGTGGCCTGGAGCGGGCGCTCCAATCCGTACGGTCGATCTCGGCCGCGCTGTGCGCTACCACCCACGGGCCTGAGGCTCTGTGCGCCGAGGTCATCGACGCCGCCGCCCAGCACTTCCAAGCGCGCTGGGCGGCCATCTCGTTCGTCCCGGGCCGCATCAGCGAGGATCTGCCGCGACTCATCGCCCGGTCCCCCGCGGGTACTGGGCCGACACGATGGTCCGAGCTTCCGCCACAGCTGAAAGCCGTGGCGGAAGCCGTACTGGCCGGAGGCGACGTGGTACACCCGCCGACGTCCTCACCGACGAGGACCCGCACCGGCGTCGGAGTGCCGCTGCGTCAGCGGGACGTGATCGCCGGGGCGCTGGTGGTGTTGCCGGCCGATGATGTCCCGCTCAGCCGCAGCGACCTATCGATCGTGGAGACGCTTGCGAACCATGCCGGGATCGCCTTGGAGAACGCGTTTCTTTTCGAGGAGCGGGAGCGCCACGGGCTCGAACTGGAGGCTCGCAACCGGCAGTTGCGCAAGGCACGCGTCCGGCTTTCGGAGTCGCGCCGCCAGGAGCTGCTGGCCAAAGAACGCGAGCGTATCGCCCGCGAACTGCACGATCGAGTGGCTCAGTACGTGCTCAGCATCGGCATGAACCTGAAGTGGTGCCGAGTGCACGCCCCCGAATCCTCGCCGCTTGTCGATCGACTCGTGATCACGCAGGATCTCGCGCGGTCGGCGCTCGGCCAGATCCGGGCCACGATCGAGGAGCTGTCACCGAACCCGGATCCACGCGCGACGGGCGGGCTCGGTCCGGCCCTCGGAGAGCTCTCTCAGGAGTTCAGCCATACCACCAGCCTGACGGTGACCTTCGAAGATCGCGGAGGGCTCGCGACGCTCTCCCCCAACGCTCAGTGGACCCTCTTCCACGTCGCGCAGGAGGCACTCTTCAACGTCGCCAAGCACGCGAGCGCGCAGCGAGCATGGGTTGCGGCGAGTTGTACGGAAAGTGACGTATGCCTGGAGGTGGCCGACGACGGAATCGGAGACCCTGTCCTGCTCGACCGTCGGCTGACCGATGCCGAACATGGGCATCGGATCGGGGCCAGCCTGGGCTTGACCAGTATGGTGACCCGAGCGGCCGAACTCGGTGGCACCATCCGGGCTTATCCGCGCGAGGGTGGTGGCCTGCTCATCCGCCTGCAGGCACCGCACCCGAAAGAAACACGATGACGGCACCCTCGGACCCTACGGCCCGAGCCACCGCGCCGATCCGGGTCGCCATCGTCGACGACCACGCGATCGTCCGGCAGGGGCTGCAGTTGGTCCTCGAAATGGAGTCCGACATCACCGTCGTCGGCGACGCGCCCGACGCGGCCGGGGCACTGCACCTGATCCAGACCACTCACCCCGATCTCGTCCTGCTCGACCTCAAGCTGGCAGAGGAAGGTCTCGACGGCGGTATCGATCTCTGTGCCGAGATCACCCGCGACCACCCCGACGTCTACGTGGTCGTGCTCACCACCTTTCTCGAACAGAGCCTGGTATTGCGCGCCATCCGCAGCGGCGCCCGCGGATACGTGCTGAAGGACACCGACGCGCTGGAACTCGTGCGCATCATCCGACGGACCTACCGCGGAGAGCCCGGCTTCGGATCGGGTCCCACCGCCGCCCTCGTGGAGTCCGTGTCCAGCGACGCGGCGGAGGCCACCACTCTCCTGACCCCCCGGCAACAGGAGATCCTGCAACGCCTCTCGCGAGGACTGACCAACGCCGAGATCGGCCGGACCTGTTACATCAGCGAAGGCGCGGTCAAGTTCCACCTCCGCAACATCATGCGCAAGCTCGAGGTTCGCAATCGTACGGAGCTGCTCTACGCCGCGCTGAAACGTGGCTTGCTGTGACCCGATAGGTACGCCGGACTCCCGATCAGGTGATCGGCGAGCCCGCCTGCAGGTCCGCCGCACGGCTGAATCGTCATCTTCCTGTCACCTCACACCTGTCCGATCGGCCAGGCCGGGATTGACCGACGCGATAGCGACACGATGACGGGTGGCTCCGTAAATTCCGTGGTACAGGACGCCGGTAAGGGGCGATCGCCTCCTACCGGTCAGTCCGGACCGGGTCGATACCGGTCAGCGTATTCAGCTCGTCGAGCCGGCCGGAAGCGACCGGAAAGTGTGTCGCGTTTGCGAACGCGGGTCGGAAGGAGATCACCAATGGCAGGCAACAGGGCAGTCGTCTATCAGAGCCCCGGCAAGGTATCGGTGGAGACCATCGACTATCCCAAGCTTGAGCTGCAGGACGGCCCAGGGGTGAATCGGGCGAATGTCGGGCGTAAGTGCCCTCACGGTGTCATCTTGAAGGTGGTGTCCACCAACATTTGCGGCAGCGACCAGCACATGGTCCGCGGGCGCACCACCGCTCCCCAGGGTCTGGCGCTCGGGCACGAGATCACCGGCGAGGTCGTGGAGGCAGGCTCTGACGTCGAGTTCATCCAGGTCGGCGACCTGGTGTCGGTGCCGTTCAACATCGCCTGCGGCCGATGCCGCAACTGCTAAGAGCGGTAGACCGGCATCTGCCTCAACGTCAACCCCGACCGACCCGGCTCGGCCTACGGTTACGTTGACATGGGCGGCTGGGTAGGTGGCCAGGCCGAATACGTCATGGTGCCCTACGCGGACTTCAACCTGCTGAAGTTCCCCGACAAGGATCGGGCGATGGAGAAGATCCGGGATCTCACCATGCTGTCGGACATCTTCCCAACCGGCTACCACGGCGCCTACACCGCCGGCGTCACGACCGGTTCCACGGTCTACGTCGCCGGCGCCGGGCCGGTCGGTCTCGCCTGCGCACATTCGGCGCAACTGCTCGGTGCAGCCGTCGTGATCGTGGGCGACATGATTCCCGAGCGGCTGGAACAGGCTCGCAGCTTCGGCTGCGAGACCGTGGACCTGCGACAAGACGCGTCACTTGCCGACCAGATCGCGGAAATCCTGGGTGAGCCCGAGGTCGACGCCGCGGTTGACTGCGTCGGCTTCGAAGCGCGCGGCCACGGCCCCGATGCTGGCGAGGCACCGGCGACGGTGCTGAACGACATCATGACCGTCGCCCGCGCGGGCGCCGGGCTCGGGATACCCGGCCTGTACGTGACCGGCGATCCCGGCGGGATCGACGAAGAAGCAAAGATCGGCTCGTTGCGAATCCGCCTGGGCCTCGGCTGGGCGAAATCACACCATTTCCACACGGGCCAGTGTCCCGTGATGAGCTACAACCGCCAGTTGATGATGGCGATCTTGCATGATCGTGCCAACATCGCCAAGGCGGTCAATGCCACAGTGATCTCGCTCGACGACGCACCCCAGGGCTACGCCGAGTTCGATCGGGGCGCGAGCCGAAAATACGTTCTCGATCCGCACGGCCTTCTCGCGGCCCGACCATGAACGGCGCGATCAGGTTGGGGAGGCCGAGGGCCATCCCCAACCTTTCGCGATACGTTCGCAATCCTGTACCGCTCGAAAATCGGATCCGGGCACTGACCTGCAGGTTCAGGCAGGAGTGAGCCTAGTAGTCCTGCACCACCAGTTCGCGACAGCGCGCAGCAGCCGACGAACAGCGACAGGGCTCGCCCACGAACTTCACCCATCAATCTGGGCCTTGCACGCGTTCTGATCAGGATCTCAGCAGTCGTCCGGCTATCGACGTCAGGCTGGCAACTCCTCGTGCCCACTCGGACTACGGTGAGGCACTTCTTTCCGGGGGCAGCGACTCGCAAAAGTACTCGAACGGCAGGCCGTCGTGGACGAGCCTGGTTTTGTAAGAGCGTTCTCGGAAGCGCTGCTTGGTCAACTCGCAATTTTCGCATATCCCGCCGCTTCCCGATCAACGACACTCTCGCCGTTCCATGAACGGGGTTTTCGACCGGCAAACGGACGGTCAGGCGGGCTGCGCCCCCGCCACGCCACGGTCGAAGACCATCGCGCGGGCCGTCGCGAGCCCCGTCGCCAGGGCGCCGAGCACGACGGCGTCGTCGCCGAGCGGCGAGATCTCGATGCGCGGCGCGCCGAGGGGCGTCATCGTCTCCAGCCGGTCGCGTACCTCGTCCAGCAGGACGTCCGCTCCGTGGCCGCCGATCCCTCCGCCGAGCGCGACCAGCTCGGGGTCGAGCAGGGCGACGATACCGGCCAGGGCGTGCGCGACATGGTCGGCCTCGCGCGCGACCGTGCGCTCGGCGACCGGGTCCCCGGCGCGGGCGGCGTCGAAGACCCGCTTGGCGGTGATCCGGCCGTCCATGCCGAGCCGCTGCGCGGTGGCGACCACGCCCGGCGCCGACGCGACCGACTCCAGCATGCCGTGCCGCCGGGTGCCCGGCGCGTGCGCGAGCGGGTCGGCCTCCCCCATCGGCAGGAATGCGATCTCGCCCGCCGCGCCCCGTGCGCCGCGGTAGAGCTCGCCGTCCACGATGATCCCCATGCCGATGCCGGTGCCGATCGAGACGTAGACGAAGTGTCGCAGCCCGGCGCCGAGGCCGTAGCTCTGCTCGCCCAGCGCGGCGAGCGCGATGTCGTTCTCGATCGCGAACGGGACCGGCAGCCGCTCGGCGAGCCGTCCGATGACGCCGGGGCGGTCCCAGCCGGGCAGGTTCGGAGCGAGGTGGAGGCGGCGGTTCTCGACGTCGTGCACGCCTGGCGTGCCGAGGACGATGTTGGTGATCTCTCCGTCGGCCGCCGCGGCGAGGTCGTCGACAATCCTGCCGAGCCGGTTGATCAGCGCGGTCGCGCCGCCCGCGCGTGCGGGGACGTCCTCGCGTACGGCGATCTCACCGCTGAGATCGACGAGCGCCGCGCGGATCCACTTGCGGCCGACGTCGAGGCCGATCACCCAGCCCGCCTCGGGCCGGATCTCATACAGCACCGCGGCGCGGCCGGCGTTCCCGGTGCGATGCCCGACGGAGAGGACGAGCCCGGCGCGCTCCAGGTCGGCCAGGGCCAGGGAGATGGTCGGCTTCGACAGCCCGGTCGCGTCGGCGAGCTGGGGTCGCGACACCGGGCCGAGCACACGGATCTGCTCGTACACGGCTCGCTCGTTCATGATCCGCAACACGCTCGTGGTGTTCGCGGTGGGATTCACGTTCCCCGTCCCACCAAGTTCGGTCGACACGCGTCCCCTCCCACGCCGATCTCACAAGTTGGCATATCACGGAATGGTCCAGGTTGCGCGTATTGATTCGTTAGGGACCCTCCCCTACATTTCTTCCAGGGTAGCTCGGGGGACCCTGAGCGCGGGCCGGCGGAGCCCGCAGGCGGACACCAGGAAGGTGCAGGTTCCATGCGCAGAAGCTGGTTCGTGATACCCCTCGCGGCGGCCCTCGTCGCCGCCGGCTGCGGTTCCGGCGCAAAGAACGGCCCAGAGAAGAAGGGCGGCGACAAGTCGCCAACGATCGCGCTTTTCCTCCCCGAATCGAAGACGACCCGTTATGAGGCCTTCGACCGCCCGCTGTTCGAGGCGAAGGTCAAGGCGCTGTGCCCGGCGTGCAAGGCGCTGTACAACAACGCCGACCAGGACGCCGCCAAGCAGCAATCGCAGGTCGAGTCGGCGATCACGCAGGGCGCCGACGTGCTGGTGCTGGACGCCGTCGACGCCAAGGCCGTCGCACCGCAGGTCAACCACGCTCGCCAGCGCCGGATCCCGGTCATCGCCTACGACCGGCTGATCACCGGCATCGACTACGCCTACTACGTCTCGTTCGACAACGTAAGGGTCGGCCAGATGCAGGGACAGGCCCTGCTCGACGCCATGAACGCCCGCGGCACCACGGCCAAGGGGAAGATCATCATGCTCAACGGCGCCCCGACCGACCCGAGCTCGGGCGACTACAAGAAGGGTGCGCACAGCGTCCTGGACGGCAAGGTCCAGATCGGCCGGGAGTACGACACGCCCGACTGGAGCCCCGACAAGGCCCAGCAGGAGACCGAGCAGGCCATCACCACGCTCGGCCGCGACAACGTTGTCGGGGTGCTGTCGGCCAACGACGGCATGGCCGGCGGCGCGATCGCGGCGATGAAGCGGGCCGGCTACAAGACGCTGCCGCCGATCACCGGCCAGGACGCCGAGGTCGGCGCCGTCCAGCGGATCATCACCGGCGAGCAGTACATGACGATCTACCTCAACATCAGGACGCAGGCCGAGAAGTCGGCCGAGCTGGCCGTCGCACTGGGCAAGGGCCAGCAGCCGACCGCGCCGACCAAGGTCAACAACGGCACCGCCGACATCCCCGCGTTCCTCCTCGACCCGACCGCCGTCACCAAGGACAAGATCGAGTCGACGATCATCAAGGACGGCTTCTACAAGCCCTCCCAGATCTGCACCGGCGAGGTCGCCGCGGCGTGCGCAAGTGCGGGGATCAAATGACGCTACGGGTCAGCGGCGTCTCCAAGCGGTACGGCGCGGTTCAAGCCCTCGAGGGTGTCGACCTGACCGTCGACGCTGGCGAGGTGGTCGCGCTGGTCGGCGACAACGGCGCCGGCAAGTCGACCCTGGTCAAGGTCGTCTCCGGCGCGATCACGCCGGACTCGGGGACGCTGGAGTTCGAGGGGCGGCCGGTGCGGATCCACCGGCCGCACGACGCGCAGGCCCTCGGCATCTCGACCGTCTACCAGGACCTGGCGCTGTGCGAGAACCTTGACGTGGTCAGCAACCTGTTCCTCGGCGCCGAGGAGCGCCGGTGGTCGCTGATGCGCGGCATCCGCATGGAACGCCGCGCCCGTGACCTGCTGACCTCCCTCGACGTCCGGATCCGTGACATCTCCGCGCCGGTGGCCGCCCTGTCCGGGGGCCAGCGGCAGTCCGTGGCGATCACCCGCGCACTGCTCGGCGACCCGCGCCTGGTGATCCTGGACGAGCCGACGGCGGCTCTGGGCGTCGAGCAGACCGCACAAGTGCTGGACCTGGTCAAACGCCTGCGTGACCGTGGGCTCGCCGTCATGGTCATCTCGCACAACCTGGCCGACGTACGGGCCGTGAGCGACCGCATCGTGGTGCTGCGCCTCGGTCGCAACGCGGGCGACTTCCTTACGGCGAAGACCTCGCAGGAGGCCATCGTGGCCGCCATCACCGGTCTGGAGAACACGGCATGGCATCAGTGACTCGCGCGCCGGACCGGGCCGAGCCCGGCACCGTCCTGCGCTCCGCCGGCGGCCGCCTGGCCCGCGGCGACCTGGGGCCGCTGCCGGTGATCGCCGGACTCGTGGTGATCGCGATCGTCTTCGGCACGCTCAACGACCACTTCCTGTCCGCAGAGAACCTCACGAACCTCGCACTCCAGATGGCCGCCACCGGGACGATCTCCCTCGGCGTCATCATGGTGCTGCTCCTGGGTGAGATCGACCTGTCGGTCGGGTCGGTGAGCGGGCTCAGCGCCGTGCTCATGGCGACCTTCAACGTCGAGCACGGCCTGAACCCGGCCCTGGCCATCGTGCTCGCGATTGCCATCTCCGCGGCGATCGGCCTGCTGCACGGGCTGATGTTCACCAAGCTCGGCATGCCCTCCTTCGTGGTCACACTGGCCGGCCTGATCGGCTGGCAGGGGCTGCTGCTCTACCTGCTCGGCAAGGAGGGCACGATCAACCTGCCCTTCGACGGGGCGATCGCGAAGATGAGCGACTCGTGGCTGCCGCCGGCGCTGAGCTGGGTGCTGGTCGTCGTGATCGTCGGTGTGTACGGCGGCGCGGCGCTCGTCTCCCGGCGCGCCCGCGCCGCCGCCGGGCTGCCGGTGACGGCCGCGGTCTGGGCGGTCCTGCGGGTCGCCGCGCTCGCCGCGGTGCTGGCCGTCACGGTGGCGGTGCTGGACGGCGATCGCGGTGTGCCGTTGACGCTGGTCATCTTCGGTTCGCTGGTCGTGGCGCTGGACCTGCTGCTGCAGCACACGGTTGGCGGCCGGTGGATCTACGCCGTGGGCGGCAATGCCGAGGCGGCACGCCGGGCCGGCATCAACGTCACGGCGATCCGGATCACGGCGTTCGTGGCGGCCTCGAGCCTCGCGGCGGCGGGCGGCATCCTGGCCGCCAGCCGCCTCGTTGCGGTCAACCAGAGCTCCGGCGGCAGCGACATCCTGCTCAACGCGATCGCCGCGGCGGTGATCGGCGGGACGAGCCTGTTCGGCGGGCGCGGGCGCACGTACGCGGCGCTCCTCGGCATCCTGGTCATCCAGTCGATCACCAACGGCATGCTGCTGCTGAACGTGAACTCCTCGGTGCGGTTCATGGTGACCGCGGGCGTGCTAGCGCTCGCCGTCGCGATCGACTCTCTTGCCCGCAAGGGACGGCCGGGCGGCGCCCGGTGAGCGTGGTCCTCGGGATCGACTTCGGCGGGACCAAGATCGCGCTGGCGACCGCCACCGTGTCCGGGGAACGGCTCCGCGCCGCCCGCATCGAGACAGATGCGGCCGGTGGGGCCAAGGAGGTGCTGCGCCGTGCCGTCGGCGCGGCGCAGGACCTCGTCGCGGCGACCCCCGGCCGGCTGGTGGCGGCCGGAGTGTCGACGTTCGGGGTCGTACGGGACGGCCGGGTGCGGCTCGCGCCGAACGTGCCCGGCTGGGAGGACTTGCCGCTGCCCGCCCTGCTACGGGACGGCCTCGGTGTGCCCGCCCTGGAGATCGACAACGACGTCAACGCCGCCGCGACGGCCGAGCTGCACTGGGGCCGCCTGACCGGGACCGACGTCGGTCTGTACGTCAACCTCGGTACCGGCACCGGGGCGGCGCTCATCGCCGGGGGCCGGGTGATCCCCGGGACGCATGGGGCGGCCGGGGAGATCGGCTACTTCCTCCGCGAGCCGGGCGAACCCGGGTATGTCGACGGGCGTGCGCCCCTGGAGGAGTACACCTCCGGCAGCGGTCTCGCGGCGCGCGGCGCGGAGTTGCTCGGCGAACCGGTCGCGGCGGCGGACCTGTTCGGGCGCCGCGGCGAGCCGGGGGTCGCGACGCTGCTGGACGACGCGGCGGCCGCGATCGGGATGGCCGTCGCCAACCTGGCCACCTTCCTCGACCCCGAGCGCGTGGTCGTCGGCGGGGGCATGGCCACCGCCTTCCTGCCCGCCCTGCGGACCGCCGTCGCCGGGGCGGTGCCCTTCCCACCGCCCATCGAGGCGGCGCGTTTCATCGACGACGCCTCGCTCATCGGCGCGGTCGCCCTCGCCACACGGATCGCCGCGAACGGCTCGTGATTGACGAGAGCAAGTTGCGCTTGGAAATCCGTGCCAGGAGTAGTTACACGGCGGCCGTGTCCAGGACGTCTCCCCGTACCGCCGCACCAGCAGATACATGTGCCGATACGACACGATCGCCGCGATCACGGCCAGCACGACCACGCTGAGCGTTGTCGTCCAGCGGATCACCCGGTCACCGCGCAGCCTGTCGGTGCCGAAAATTCGGCCGCCCTATGCGACCTGGGAGTATTCGTGTAGCAGACCACCGAGCCGGTCCCGTCGGATGACCTTGATGTCGGCGTCAATCGGGTCGGGTAACGGCCCGAGCGGGCTGGCTTGGTTCAGGGCGCGGTGGGGACGGTGGGCATTGAAATGCATGCCGACGGGCTATCAGGTCGCGTGCCATCGCAGCACCGTTTCCGGGCGCACGAGCAGTCTCATCCGTCGTAACACATGCGTTGGCAGCCGGCACAGAAATGCCGCAAGGAAGGCGCTATCGCCTGGGGTGAACCGCACCCTTTGTTTGCCTGGTTAGCGCTCCAACACCGCGATCTGATGGCGCAAGGCGAGGATCTCCACGTCCTTGTCCCGCTCCCCCATCGGCAGCAAGCGCAACATGCCGAAGATGTTCGACACGGTCAGGTAGCCAAGTCGCAACAGCACGACCCGACATCATGCCGCACTGACCGGCTGGCCCGCGGATGGCCATCGCCAACCACAGCCGTTGACAACATCCCCCGCCCCACACGACTCCCTCACCAGGACGGATGAGATTTTCGGCAGGCGCAAACGTCCGGCTGATCGCACTTCCCGCAGGCCATGACGCCCTGGGACATCAGTGTTCTCATTGGTGCCGCGTTGCCATGGGTTGCCCGGATGGGCGAAGAACATGGCCGAAGGAGAAGTTTGTTAGGAAGACTCCTTTACTTGATTTCTTGGGCCGCTTATCGTCTCGGTCAGACGGCTCGTAGTGTCCGGGGGCGGCGCTCCGCACAGCATCTGGAGGCGTCCATGAAAGTCGGCAGCGCACGTCGCCTGCTCTCGGTCATCGTGGTCACCGTCGCGACCGTCGCGGTAAGCCCGGGCGGCGTCAGATCGGCAGTTCACGCGGCGGTGTCCTCTCCGATCCCGCTCAGCTCGGTCGTTCCGGCGCCCGTCTCTGCGACCCCGACGAACGGCGTTACCTACACGATCATCGACTCGACCGCCATCTACACGGAGCCGGGGTCGGCCGCCGCGGCCGAGATCGGCGACTCTCTGGCCCAGACCCTGCGCCGGTCCACCGGCTTCCTGCTGCCCGTCACCTCCGGCAGCAGCGCGACGGATGGCATCTCCCTGCTGCTGTCCGGCGCGCCCTCCGGCGTAGGCGGCGACGGCTACCAGCTCGATGTCACCGCCGCGTCGATCGTTGTCCGCGCGAACCAGCCCTTAGGCCTGTTCGCCGGTGTCCAGACGCTGCGCCAGCTGCTGCCGTACCCCGCCGACGCGACCACGGTCCAGCCCGGGCCGTGGCCCGTCGCCGGCGGGCACATCGTCGACTATCCGAGATTCGCCCACCGGGGCGCCATGCTCGACGTGGCGCGGCACTTCTTCAACGTGGCGACGGTCGAGCGCTACATCGATGAGATCTCCCTGTACAAGGTGAACTACCTGCACCTGCACCTGTCCGACGACCAGGGATGGCGGATCGCCATCAACAGCTGGCCGAACCTCGCCGCGTACGGCGGGAGCACGGCGGTCGGCGGCGACCCGGGCGGTTACTACACACAGGATGACTACCGGCAGATCGTCGCCTACGCCGCCAGGCACCAGATCACGATCGTCCCGGAGATCGACATGCCCGGGCACACCAACGCGGCGCTCGCCTCGTACGCCGAGCTGAACTGCAACGGAGTCGCCCCGCCGCTCTATACGGGCACCGATGTCGGCTTCAGCTCGCTATGCACCTCCAAAGACATCACCTACACGTTCATCGATCAGGTGATCGGCGAGCTCGCCGCGCTCACGCAGGGGCCATACATCCACATCGGCGGTGACGAGGCGCAGTCGACCGCGCCCGCGGACTACGCCGCGTTCATCAACCGGGCCCAGCAGATCGTCGCCGCGCACGGCAAGACGGTCGTCGGCTGGCACGACATCGTGCGCGCCACGCCGCTGCCGTCCACGGTCGCCCAGTTCTGGGGCACCACCACGCGTGACAGCGCGGTGGCCACGGCTGCCCAGCAGGGCACGACGCTCATCATGTCACCGGCCAACCGCACCTATCTCGACATGAAGTACAACTCGAGCACGGTGCTCGGGCAGAAGTGGGCCGGCTTCATCGACGTCAAGGACGCCTACGGCTGGGACCCGGGCGCCTACCTGTCCGGTGTTCCCTCCGGACAGGTGCGCGGGGTCGAGGCGCCGCTGTGGACCGAGACCATCCGCACGCTTTCCGACGTCGAGTACATGGCCTTCCCGCGGCTGCCGGCCATCGCCGAGCTGGGCTGGTCGCCGATGAGCACTCACGACTGGAAGGCGTTCACGCAACGGCTCGGCGCACAGGGCCCGCGCTGGCACGTCATGGGCCTCAACTACTACCCCTCCACCCAGATTTCCTGGCCGTCAGGTTCTTAGGAGCCCTCCGTGAAGAGAATCGTCACGATTCTGGCCGCAACTCTGACCCTGCTGTTCGCCGTCGGCGTCGCTCAACCCGGCGGCGCCGGGGCCGCCACCGTCGACTCCACCGAGCTCACGTCGGGATGGGCGCTGCGGTCGGCCAACGGCCTATCCGACACCGGCGCGACCATCTCTCAGGTCGGGTACGGCACGACCGGCTGGAATCCCATTTCCCTGCCGTCGACCGTGCTGGCCGGGCTCGTCGCCAACAACGTCTACCAGAACATCTACTTCGGGCAGAACCTCAAGAACGTCCCAGACCTGACCGGTCAGAACTGGTGGTTCCGCGGCCAGTTCACGGCCTCAGCCACATCGCCCGGACAGGTGTACTGGCTCCGCTTCAAGGGGATCAGCTACCGGGCGCAGATCTGGCTGAACGGGACGCAGCTCGACGCCAACGCCGTCGGCACGCTGGCGACCCACGAGTACAACGTCACCGACATCATCCGTCCCGGAGCACCCAACGCCCTGGCCATCCTGGTGACACCACCCGCACACGCCTGCAAGGACCTGTCCGTCTGCACGGTGGACTGGAACCCCGAAGCTCCCGACATGAACGCCGGCATCTGGGGCAAGACGCTGCTGGACACGACCGGACCGGTCGCCTTGAGGGATCCGTACGTCAAGACGACCCTGCCGCTGCCCGCCACCGACGCGGCGGACCTCACCGTCTACGCGGACGCCGTGAACGGAACCAACGCCCCGGTCACCACGACGATCAGCGGCACCATCACCAAACCCGGTCAGCCGACGCTCTCGTTCAGCAAGGACGTCACCCTGAACGCGGGCGAACGACGGGAGATCGCCTTCGACCCGATCCACGTGACGAACCCGGTTCTGTGGTGGCCGTACCAGTACGGCAGCCCAGAACTCTACCGGCTCAGCCTGTCCGCGACGGCTGGCGGAGCCACCTCGGACAGCAAGGCGATCGACTTCGGGATCCGGCAGTTCACCGACTATCGAACCACCGTGAACGGCACCTCGTTCGCCGGTTACAAGGTCAACGGGAAGAACATCCTCTTCCGCGGCGGCGGCTACGTGTGGGACCTGCTCCAGCGCTGGGACACCAAGACCAACGCGGCGCACATCCAGTACGTCAAGGACATGGGCCTCAACACGATCCGGTTCGAGGGCACGCTCGGCAATGAGGAGCTGTACGACCTTGCGGACAAGGCCGGAATCATGATCATGGCCGGCTTCGTCTGCTGCAGCGCGTGGGAGAACGACACCGGCTGGTCGACCGAGCAGGACCAGGTGGCGCAGGCTTCTCTCGACAGCCAGATGCGGGCCCTGCGCGCCCATGCCAGTGGCTTCTTGTGGACGTACGGCAGCGACCAGCCGCCGACCGCGGCGCACCTGACGCAGTACAAGAACATCGCCGCCGCACTGCACTGGCAGAACCCCACCCTCGACAACGTCGCGACCTGGTCGAACGCCAACGCGGGCATGAAGATGGACGGCCCGTACGTCTGGGAGCCGCCGGTTCTCTGGTGGGACACCACCAAGAACGGCAGCGCGTTCGGCACCACAGCGGAGGAAGGCACCGAATCCCCGCCGCCGCTCGAAAGCGTGCAGCGCTTCCTCGCCCCGGCCGACCAGTGGCCGCTCGGCACCGCTTGGAACTACCACGCGGGCTCCGGCAACACCTTCAACAACACCACCGCGTTCAACAAGGCCATCGACGGCCGCTACGGCACGGCCACGAGCGCGGCGGACTACTCCAAGAAGGGGGAGTTGCAGAACTACGAGAACACCAGGGCGTTCTTCGAGGCGTGGAGCGCGCACGAATACAGCCAGTCGTTCGGCACGATCTTCTGGATGCTGAACAACGCCTGGCCCTCGGTCCATTGGAACCTGTACGACTACTACTTCAAGCCCAGCGGCGGGTACTTCGGCACCAAGAAGGCCAACGAGCCGCTGCACATCAGCTACGACTACGCCACCAAGAAAGTCTTCATCGTCAACTCGACCCTTGCCGACCGCAGCGGGCTGACGGCGACGGCGACCGCCTACAACGTGCCTGACCTGACGCAGCAGTACACCACCTCAGCGCAGGTCACCGCTCCGGCGAACGCCCCGACCCAGGTCCTCACGCTCCCGTCGCTCAGCGGCCTGTCGCCGACATACCTCATCCGGCTCCAGCTGAAGGACTCCACCGGCACGGTCGTGAGCAACAACCTCTACTGGTACTCGACGCAGGCCGACACACTGGGCAACAAGTCCAACTGGTACTCGACGGCCACCAAGACCTACGCCAACCTCAGCGGACTGAACAGCCTGCCGTCGAACACGAGCCTGGCCAGCACGGTCTCACGGAGTACGTCCGGCGAGCAGGAAACGGTCACCATCAAGCTCACCAACAACAGCGCCACGAACCTCGCGTTCTTCGTACGACCCGAGGTCACGGTGGGCAACGGCGGCTATGAGGTCGTCCCTGTCACCTACACCGACAACTACGTCTCGCTCTGGCCGGGTGAATCCACCACCATCACCGCCACGTACCGGACGAGCGACCTTAACGGCCAGGCACCCTATCTCCGAGTGCGCGGCTACAACGTTCCCACCACCTCGATACCGATCTCCTGACCGAGATCTCCCAGTCCGGTACGGCTGGCCCGTACCGGACTGGGGGCTGCAGCGACCGCGTTCAGCTCCGGTTGGTTAGACATCGCCGACATCCGGGCCAGCCAGCGGGCCGGACGGTCATCAAAGACCTGACGGGTCAACCCGCGTTACGCCCACGCGGCTGCTCCCCCATTCGTGCTCCCGTGCTTCCACCGGGAGCGGGCAGCACGGGAGCACACGCCATTCCCGAACCGTCCTGAACCGGCGTCAACCTGGACGACGCTGATGCGATGAAGACATCTCACGCGGTCAAGGTGTTCCCCACCGGTCCGGTGGCGAGAACGCGCCGCTGATTGACCCCGCCAGGCCGCACGTGAAACGCCCCATGCCCCTCCCGCCTCAGGGAGGATCCAGGCGAAGGAATGACCGCAGCCGCGAGCCTGCCACCCGACGGGCCGCCCATGGGGCCGACAACTCCACACAAACGATGGCCTCCGGGCTCACCAAGCCTTCACCGAGGTCCGGGGCGGCCTCAAGGTCGTTCGTCCGGTAGGGCGCTCCACCTTGACCCCGCCCCCGACCTCGGCACGCCCGAAATCAGCCCGCCATCCACTCGAAGAAACGGTCAGCGCGAACCAAAACCGCCCATCCTCGGCGACTTGACCGACCCCGCTCCTTCAGGGATGACCTGGTGAAACGACGCTGGACCTACCCCAAGCGCGGGCCGGAACGACCATCGATCCGGCCAACGATCCGGGACCTGATCCTGCGGTTAGCGACCGAGAACCCGACCTGGGGATATCGCCGCATCGCCGGCGAGATCGCCGGTCTGGGCCGGAAGGCTTCCCCAGCCACCGTCTGGGCGATCTTGAAGAAGGCCGGGTTCGATCCCGCACCTCGGCGCAGCGACCTGACCTGGGCCCAGTTCCTCAAGGCCCAGGCGTCCGGGATGTTGGCCTGCGACTTCTTCAGCGTGGAGACGATCACGCTCGCCCGGCTGTACTGCTTTGCGGTAGTCAAACATGCCACGCGTCGCGTTCACGTCCTGGGGGTCACAGCGAACCCGACGGCCAGCGGGGTCGCGCAGCACGCCCGCAACCTGATCCTCGACCTGGGCGATCGAGCCGGCGGCTTCCGATTCTTGATCAGGGACCGGGACAGCAAGTTCACCGCTTTGTTCGATGAGGTGTTCACGGCCGAGGGGCATCCGGGAGGTGCTCACTGCTCCGCAGGCACCTCGGATGAACGCACTCATG
>JBJMIW010000268.1:0-37185 GCA_045806665.1 Actinoallomurus sp. | reverse complement strand
CGCGTCCCTCGCGCAGTCCGGAGCTCCGCTTCGAGGGCGTCGTGTCAGTGCCGCCGCGCTGAGCCCTTCGGCGCTCAGCCCTCCGCCCCTACCCAGTCGGCCGTGGCGAGGATGTGCGAGACGAACAGCCTCGTCGTCGCGGTCGGGCCGGTGCGCGCCACGGCATGCCAGGGCCGGTGCAGCGGGGCGCCGGGGGCGTCCACGATGGCCAGCCTTCCGTCGGCGAGTTCGTCCCGTACGGCGTCGCGCGACACCAGCGCGGCGCCGAGACCGGCCGCGGCACCGGCGATGACCGCTCCGTTCGAGCCGAGGACGAGCTGCGGCGGGTCCACGTCGCGCTCGGCGAGGTAGGCCGCAGCCGTACGGCGCGTGCCCGAGCCGGGCTCGCGCATCACCCACGGCGTGGTCTCCAGCGCGAAGTCGGCGGCGACCGGCGGGGAGGCCACGACGACCAGTTCATTCGGCCGGGTGGCCAGCACGCTCACCGGGAGGTCCACCGGCGGCCGGCCGCCGAGCACCAGGTCGGCCTCGTGCGCCGCGAGACGATCCCACACCAGGCTGCTCGGGCCGACCTCCAGCGTCAGATCCACCTCGGGCCACCGGGTGCGGAACGTGGCCAGCAAGGCGGGCAGCACCTGATCCGCGGCCGTGGTCACGGCCGCCAGCCGCAGCCGCCCGCGCCCTGCGTCATCCCCGCCGCGCGCGGCCGCACGGCCCTCCTCGAGCAGTCCGAGGACGCGGCGGGCGTAGTCGGTGTAGATCCGCCCGGCGGGCGTCAGCACCACTCCGCGGCCGGCGCGCTCGACCAGCGAGACACCGAGGTCGCGCGCGAGTGCGGTGACCGCGGCGGACACCGCGGACTCGGTCACGACCAGCCGCCGCGCCGCCGAGCGCACCGATCCGGTGTCGGCGAGGGCGACGAGCGCCCGCAGGCGTGTCTCGGTCATTTGAGCGATCGCTTCACTATCGTGCCGGAACTCTTGATGGACAGTGCAAGTATCGTCCCGCACGCTCAAAGGCATGACGAATCGATGGTCGGCGGGTGTCATCCCGTACGCGGAAATGGGCTACTGGCAGCCCGACTATGAGCCGGGTCCCAGCGAGGTCCTGGCGGCGTTCCGGATCACCCCGCAGCCCGGCGTCCCGCCGGAGGAGGCGGGCGCCGCGGTCGCGGGGGAGTCCTCGACGGCGACGTGGACGGTCGTGTGGACGGACCGCCTCACCAGCTACGGGGAGTACCAGGCGAAGTGCTACCGCGTCGACGCGGTCCCCGGCGCGGACAACCAGTACATCGCCCACATCGCCTACAAGCTCGACCTGTTCGAGGAGGGCTCGATCGCGAACCTCACCTCCTCGATCATCGGGAACGTCTTCGGGTTCAAGGCGTTGCGGGCGCTGCGCCTGGAGGACATGCGCATCCCGCCGCACTACGTGAAGACCTTCCAGGGGCCGGCGCACGGCATCGTCATGGAGCGGGAGTACCTCGGCAAGTTCGGCCGCCCGCTGCTCGGCGCGACGGTCAAGCCCAAGCTCGGCCTGTCGGCGCGCAACTACGGCCGGGTGGTGTACGAGGCCCTCCGGGGCGGTCTCGACTTCACCAAGGACGACGAGAACATCAACTCGCAGCCGTTCATGCGCTGGCGCGACCGGTTCCTGTACTGCATGGAGGCGGTCGCGAGGGCCCAGGCGGCCACCGGCGAGGTCAAGGGCCACTACATGAACGTCACCGCGGCGACGATGGAGGACATGTACGAGCGCGCGGAGTTCGCCAAGGAGCTCGGCAGCGTCGTCGTCATGATCGACCTGACCGTCGGCTACACCGCGATCCAGTCGATGGCCCGCTGGGCGCGGCGCAACGGGATGCTGCTGCACCTGCACCGCGCGGGGCACTCGACGTACACCCGGCAGAAGACGCACGGCGTGAGCTTCCGCGTCATCGCCAAGTGGATGCGGCTGGCCGGCGTCGACCACATCCACGCCGGCACCGTCGTCGGCAAGCTGGAGGGCGACCCGAACTCCGTGGCCGGCTTCTACGACACGCTGCGGCTGGACCAGGTCGCCGCCGATCCCGTACGGGGGCTGTACTTCGACCAGGAGTGGGCGTCCATGCCGGGCGTGATGCCGGTCGCCTCGGGCGGCATCCACGCCGGGCAGATGCACCAGCTCCTGCACCACCTCGGCGAGGACGTCATCCTGCAGTTCGGCGGGGGAACGATCGGCCACCCGATGGGCATCGCGGCCGGCGCCGCCGCCAACCGCGTCGCCCTCGAAGCGATGATCAAGGCCCGGAACGAGGGACGGGACCTCCTCCCCGAGGGGCCCGACATCCTGCGGGGCGCCGCGAAGCACAGCCGCGAGCTCGACGTCGCCCTGTCGACCTGGGGCGACGTCACCTTCGACTACGAGTCCACCGACACGCCTGACGTCGTCGAGACGCCCACGCCGGCGTGAGGGAGGATCACCATGCGCATCACCCAGGGCACCTTCTCGTACCTGCCCGACCTGACCGACGAGGAGATCGCCGCGCAGGTCGCGTACGCGCTCGGCAACGGCTGGCCGTGCTCGGTGGAGTTCACCGACGACCCCCATCCCCGCAACGATTACTGGGAGATGTGGGGGCTGCCGATGTTCGACCTCCGCGACCCGGCCGGCGTGCTGCACGAGATCAACGAGTGCCGCCGCGCCTACCCGGACCACTACATCCGGCTTAACGCCTACGACGCCCGCTACGGACGGCAGACGACGGCGCTGTCGTTCATCGTGCGGCGTCCCGCCGAAGAGCCGGGCTTCCGCCTGGACCGCGAGGAGACCGCCGACCGGCGGATCCGCTACCGCATGCATCCGTACGCGCTGGACCGGCCCGCCGGCGAGAGGTACGGCGAGCGATGACCGGGCGCTCGGCCTTCGACATGCGGGCCGCGCGCGGCGAGGCGGCGCCCGGGCCGGGGGAGGAGCCGTCGCCCGAGCGGCTGCCGGACGACGCGCGCGTCGACCTGGCGGTCGCGCAGGCGGAGTCGCGGATCGGCGAGGTGCTCGACGCGCTCGACGCGGAGCTCGTCGGGCTCCTCCCGGTCAAGACCCGGATCCGGGAGGTCGCGGCCCTGCTGCTCATCGACCGGCTGCGCGCCAGGTTCGGGCTCGGCACCGCGCCGCCCAACCTGCACATGTGCTTCACCGGGAGCCCCGGCACCGGCAAGACGACGGTCGCGACGCGGCTCGCGGAGCTGCTGCACCGCCTCGGCTACCTGCGCCAAGGGCACCTGGTGGCCGTGACGCGGGACGACCTGGTCGGGCAGTACGTCGGGCACACGGCCCCGAAGACGAAGGAGGTGCTGAAACGGGCGATGGGCGGCGTGCTGTTCATCGACGAGGCCTATTACCTCTACCGGGCGGAGAACGAGCGCGACTACGGCCAGGAGTCGATCGAGATCCTGCTGCAGATGATGGAGAACCACCGCGACGACCTTGTCGTCGTCCTCGCCGGGTACCGCGACCGGATGGACGGGTTCTTCGCGTCCAACCCCGGCATGAGCTCCAGGATCGCGCACCACATCGACTTCCCCGACTACACGGTGGAGGAGCTGGAGGCGATCGGCGCCTTGATGCTGCGGCGCGACGGGTACATCCTGGCACCGCGGACGGCACCGGTCTTCCGCGACTACCTGGAGCGGCGCCGCCGCCGGCCCCGGTTCGCCAACGCGCGCAGCGTACGGAACGCGCTCGAACGCGCCCGGCTGCGGCACGCCGCCCGGCTGCTCGCCGAGGGCGGCGAGGTCGGGCGGGCGGAGCTGAGCACTCTCCGGCCCGAGGACTTCCTCGCCAGCAGGGTCTTCACGGACCCTGCGGGCGACGGGCACCCGTCGGGCGAGGTGGACCCGATGGGCGGTGCGGATCCGGTGCGCACCGTCGGCCCGGTCGGCCGCGGAGACCCGGTGGGCGACGGGGACCCGGTGGGCGGCGGGGACCCGGTGGGCGGCGGGGACCCGGTGGGCGACGGGGACCCGGTGGGCGACGGTCCCGCGGCGGTGCGCCGCTGATCGGTCGTCGCGGCCGTGCGCCGCCGCTTCCGCTCCTGAATCCGCCGCCGGTGATCGCGTGGGATCACCGGCGGCGGCCCCGGCGCGGCGGGGCGCCGTTCGCGGTCGCACGGGGCGGCGGGTCCCCATGGACGACCGCCGGGCGCGCCGGGGTCTGGGTGCAGACCGCCCGGCGCCGTCGCCGGCCGGTCGTGCACGTGCGGGCTCACCGGGCCGCGGTGACCAGGTGGTAGAGCAGGAGGAGCTGGGTGATGGCCAGGGGTTCGCTCCGCAGGCCGCCGCCGAGGCCGCCCGGGGTCTCCGGAGGGTCACCGGCGTCCACGCCGAGCCGCGACCAGATGGCCTTGCGCACCATCTGGCTCTCCTCGACCGGGACGTTCCCGTGGACGCGCAGCGTGTCGACGGGCCGTCCGTCCTCGTCCCTGGTCAGCCGCAGCTGGATCGCCCGCCCGTCGTCGTCGGCGAGGACCGCGCTCAGGTCCGGATGGGGGATCGTCGGCCGCAGCACCAGGTCGGCGGACAGCGGCGCCCCGGGCGGGTCGCCGGCGACCGGCGAGAACCGCACGATGAGGTCGGCGAAGGAACGCTGCGGACGGATGAACTCCTCCGACTCCGGCTCCCGCCGCTCCAGCTCGGCGAGCACCTGTTCGACGGTGTAGCCGCGCTTGCGCGTGTCACGCTCGATCTTCCACTGGTGGCGCACCGGCTCCGGCGGGTCGAGGTAGATGGCGATGTCGAAGCACGCCCGCGTCAGCCGGGTGTGCAGCGGCAGCAGTCCCTCGACGACGACGAACTCCCGGGGCTCCACCAATTCAGGGCGGCCCAGCAGGCCGGTGCCGTGGTCGTAGACCGGTTTGAGGATCGGGTTGCCGGTCGCCACCAGTTGGAGGTGCTGCTCCATGATCTCTATGTGGTTGCACTCCGGGTGCAGCGCGGTGAACGGCAGCCCCTTGCGCTCCTGGCGGTCGTACCGGTGGTAGTCGTCGACGCCGAGGGTGGTGACCCGCTCGGGTCCGAGGAGTTGGGCCAGCCCGCTGGTCAGGGTGGTCTTGCCGGCCGCGCTGTCACCCGCGACGGCGACCATGACCGGCCGCCGGGCCGGCGGCAGCGCGTCGCGGAGGCGCTGGATCCGGGTCAGCTTGTGCGGCACGGCTCCTCCTGTCCGTCTTCGTCGCGGGCCTGGATCTTCGCGAGCGCAGCCCGTACGACGGCGGGAGCGGTGAATCCCAGCTCGCCGTACACCACCTCGCCAGGGGCGCTGAGGCCGAAGCGGCGCAGTCCCACGACCGCGTCGCCCGGACGGGCCAGCGCCCGCCATCCGTGGGGCACGCCGGCCTCGATCCAGACCGCCGGGCAGTCCGGCAGGAGCTTGGCGTGGGAGCCGAGGGCCTCCTCGAACCGCTCGCGCCAGGGGACCGAGAGCACGCGAACCGAGTGGCCGCGCTCGGTCAGCGCCTCGGCCGCGGCCAGCGCGAGCGCGACCTCCGACCCGGAGCCCACGAGCGCGACCTCGGGGGGCCAGGTACCGTCCCGGACGACGCGAGCGCCGTACCGCGCGATCGCGTCATCGCGTACCGGCGGCAGGACGGGCAGGTCCTGACGGCTGAGCACGAGCGCCGCCGGCCCGTCGGTCTGCCGCAGGGCGAGCCGCCAGCAGGTCGCCGTCTCGTTGGCGTCGGCGGGGCGCAGCACGGTCAGCCCGGGGATGAGCCGCAGCGATTCGAGTTGCTCGACGGGCTGGTGGGTGGGCCCGTCCTCGCCGACCGCGACCGAGTCGTGGCTGAAGACGAAGACGACGGGCAGCCGCATCAGCGCCGCCATCCGTACCGCCGGGCGCATGTAGTCGGAGAACACCAGGAAGGTGCTCCCGTACGGCCGCAGGCCGCCGTGCAGGGCGAGCCCGTTGAGCGTGGCGCCCATCGCGTGCTCACGAATGCCGAAGTGCAGCGTCCGGCCCTCGTACGCGTCCGGCCGTACGTCCGCCGTCCTGGGGATGGTGGTGTTGGTGGAGGACGCCAGGTCGGCCGATCCGCCGACGAGCCCCGGATACGACGGGGCGATCGCCGCGAGCACCGCGCCGGACGCCGTGCGCGTGGCCATCGCGGTGCCGGGCTCGAAGACCGGGACGTCGAGGTCGGCGGGCGGTGGCGCGGGTGCCGTCAGATCCCACCCGGCCGCGACCTCGGGGTGAGCGTGGATCCAGACCCGGCGCCGCCGCTCCCAGGTGAGTCGTTCCGTACGTCCCCCGGCGGCCACCCGGCGGCAGCGCGCGGCGACCGCCCCGGGGACGAAGAAGGCCTCGGCGGGCCAGCCGGCCGCCTTCCGTGCCGCCGCCAGTTCGGCCTCGCCGAGCGGGCGCCCGTGCACCTCGCTCGATCCGGCCAGCGTCGGCGCGCCGTCACCGATCGTCGTGCGCACCGCGATCAGGCTGGGCCGGGCGTCGTCCGCGGTCGCCCGGGCCAGCGCCCGTGCCACCGCGGCCATGTCGTTGCCGTCGCGCACGCGCGACGTCTCCCAGCCGTAGGCGGCGAACCGGCCGAGCACGTCGTCCCGGCAGGTCCGGTGGGCCGGGCCGTCGATCGTGACGTCGTTGTCGTCGTAGATCACGATGAGGCGGCCCAGGCCGAGATGCCCGGCGAGGGAGGCCGTCTCGTGGCTGATCCCCTCCATGAGGTCACCGTCGCCGGCCAGCACCCACGTACGGTGGTCGACGACCGTGTGGTCGTCGACGTTCAGGCGGGCGGCGAGCATGCGCTCGGCGAGGGCCATCCCGACGGCGTTCGCCAGTCCCTGGCCCAAGGGGCCGGTGGTCGTCTCGACGCCCGGCGTGCACCCGTATTCAGGATGGCCCGGCGTCCGCGACCCGCGCCGGCGGAACCGCCGCAGCTCGTCCAGCGGCAGGTCGTATCCGAAGAGGTGCAGCAGTGCGTACAGCAGCATCGACCCGTGCCCGGCGGACAGGACGAACCGGTCGCGGTCCGGCCAGCCGGGGTGGGTGGGGTCGTGCCGGAGGAACCGCGACCACAGCACCCAGGCGGGCGCGGCGGCGCCCATCGGCAGACCGGGGTGTCCGCTCCCGGCCGCCTGCACGGCGTCCGCGGCCAGCATCCGGATCGTCGTGACGGCCTGGGTGTCGATCTCGTCGAATCCGGTGCCGATACCGGGGTCCGCGGCGGGCCGGTCGGCCCCTGGTCCGTGGGCGAATGCGGTCATGGGGCACCCACAATTTTCGAGTCGAGAGTTCCTGGAACGATGCATGTCCGCGATTCGGGTGCTCGCACGCCTGACCTCCGTCGTCTCTTCGGGATAGGCCGACGGTAGGCCGGGATATCGGGACCGCTCCTCCCCCTCCTGAGGGGATGACAGGGTGATTTACGACTCAATATGCGATTTGTCATTTCCTCTCTATGCTTCGCCTATGAAGAAGCCCCCACTTCGGCTCGTGGTGATCGACGACCACGAGATGGTGCTCGAAGGTCTCAAAGCGCTCCTGGCGCGCTTCCACGGCCGCGTGCGCATCGTCGGGCAGGCCGTCAGCGCCGACCGCGCCGAAGCGCTGGTGGCCGCGCTCGATCCCGACGTCGTCGTCTCCGACGTACGGCTGCGCGGATCCGTCAGCGGCCTGGATCTCTGCCGGCGCCTGGTCGAGGCGGATCCGGCGCGGCGGGTCGTCCTGCTCAGCGCCTACGACGACGAGCAGTACCTGTTCCAGGCGCTGCGCGCGGGTGCGGCCGGATACCTGCTGAAGTCCATCGACGGCGCGGGCCTGGTCCGCCAACTGGAGCTCGCGGCGGAGGGTCAGACGACGGTGGACCCGACGATGGCCGGCCGCGCGGTCGCCACCGCCGCGCGCCTGCAGGCCGGGGAGTTCTGGCCCGGCGCGCATCTCAGCCTCACGCAGCGGGAGAGCGAGGTGCTCGGGCTGCTCGTCGCCGGGCTGTCCAACCGCGCGATCGCGGCCAGGCTCGTGCTCGGCGAGGAGACCGTGAAGAGTCACGTACGCGGGATCTTCCGCAAGCTCGACGTGGGGGACCGGACCAGCGCGGTCGCCGTCGCGCTCCGCGAAGGGATCTTCCAGTGACCGTGCACGGCCTGGGACTGGCCGACCCGGAGCGCGAGAACGCGCTGCTGGTCGGCATCGTCGAGGCGATCTCGGCCGGGCCCAGCCTGGACCGGCTCGCGGCGAAGGTCGTGCCGCTCATCGTCGCCGCGACCGCCACCGACGTCTGCTTCCTGCACGTCCTCGACGACACCGACCGGTCACTGACGCTCGTCGGCGCCACCCCGCCCTTCGACCGGGAGGTGGGCAGGATCCGGCTGCCGCTGGGCGAGGGGGTGACCGGGTGGGCGGCGAGCCGGCGCCGACCCGTCGTCATCGTCGAGGACAAGGAGAGCGACCCGCGCTACCGATACTTCCCGCAGCTGGGCGGGCACGACTTCACCTCGATGGCGGCCGTGCCCATGGCCAGCGGCCCGGCGGGAGTCGTCGGCGTGCTCAACGTGCACACCCGCGAACGCCGCGACTTCACCGGCCGGGACGTCCGGCTGCTGACCTCGATCGGCAGCCTCATCGCCGGCGCGGTGCACCAGGCGCGGCTGCACCGGCGGCTGGCGGCCCGAGAGCGCGCGCACGAGCGGTTCACCGAACAGGTCGTCGCCGCCCAGGAGGCGGAACGCCGCCGCCTGGCCGCCGACATCCACGACGGCATCACCCAGCGGCTGTGCAGCCTGCGCTTCCACCTCGACGCGGCGGCGGACGCGCTCGTCGACGCGTCCGCGTTCGCCGTCGCGCAGCTCGTACGCGCTCGCGAGCTGGCCGACCTCACCTTCGACGAGGCGCGGGCGGCCATCAACGACCTGCGCCCTCCGGTCCTGGACGACCTCGGACTCGCCGACGGCCTGGCCAGCCTGGCCCGGACCATCAGCGGCGTGGAGGTCGTCGTGGACGCCGACGAATGCGCGCTCGCCGAGCACGTGCAGATCGCGTTGTACCGCATCGCGCAGGAGGCCCTGCAGAACGTCGTCAAGCACGCACGGGCGGGCACCGTCCGGGTGCGCCTGCACCGCGCCGACGGCGAGGTCACCCTGCGGGTCACCGACGACGGGCGGGGCATTCCCGGGGACGGCACGTCACCCGGCGAAGGACCGGGCGGCGGCTACGGCCTGAGCAGCATGACCGAGCGCGCCGAGCTCATCGGCGGTCGCCTGGAGGTGCGCTCACCCCCCGGCCGGGGCACGACGGTGGAGGCCCGGATCCCGGTCCCGTGACCGGCTCACCGGTCCAGAACTCTCCCCGGCCTCGGCTCCCGGTCCTATGAGGCCGGCAGGCGGCCGTACTCTCCGTCATGCCACCGGTCGGCAGCCCGGTGGCGGCGAACGCCGGCCGGTGGCCGTCCCGCTCGCTGTCGACGAGCGTGCCGTCGACGTCGAAGACGACCGCCATGGTCGCCGGCGCGTCAGGCGACACGCTCGGCTTCCACGTCCTCGGTGTAGCCGCCCCGCAGCGCCGCGGTGTTGCACCGGACCCGGTGCGCCAGCGCCCGCCGGCCGGCCATCACCCGGTCGGGGTCGCCGCGCCACTCTGCCAGGGCCGGATCGACGAGGGCCCGCCCGAACGAGTACGTCAGCGGCCACGGCGCCTGAAGGTGCCGCAGGGCGGCGAGGTTCGCGGTGGCCTGGACGGCGCTCTGCCCACCGGACAGGAACGCGATCCCGGCCGTGCCGACCGGCACCTCGGAGGACAAGGTCGCCATGGTCGACCGGGCGACCTCCTCGGGGGTGGAGGCCCGCCCGGAGTTCATGCCGGGCAGGACCATGTTGGTCTTCAGCACGATCGCGTCGAGCCGTACGCCGGCCTCGAGCGACTCCGCGAAGACCTCCTGCAGGGTCAGCGAGCTCGCCGTCGCGCACCGGTCCATCGCGTGCGCGCCGTCCATGAGCACCTCCGGCTCGACGATCGGCACGATGCCCGCCTCCTGGCACAGCGCCGCGTAGCGGGCGAGCGCATGCGCGTTGGCCCGGCGCGCCCGGCGGCTCGGCAGGCCGTCACTGATGGAGAGCACGGCCCGCCACTTGGCGAAGCGCGCGCCGAACGCGGCGTACCGGACGAGGCGCTCCCGCAGCCCGTCCAGCCCCTCGGTCACCCGCTCGCCCGGGGCCCCCGCGAGTGGCTTCGCGCCGAGGTCGACCTTGATGCCGGGGAGCAGGCCGGCGTCCGCGAGCGCGATCGGGAAGGGGCGGCCGTCGGACAGCGCCTGCCCGAAGGTCTCGTCGGAGAGGATCACGCCGCTGATGCCGTCCGCGAGGCCCGGCGTGGTGACGAGCATCTCGCGGTAGGCGCGTCGTTTCTCCACCGTCGGTACCACCCCGGCCCTGCTCAGCCGGACGGACACGGTGGCGATGCTCTCGTCGGCGGCGAGGATGCCCTTCCCGGAGGCGACCAGCGCCTCGGCGGTACGGACGAGCTCGGTTGCTTCCGTCATCGGATCTCCCTCGTGCTGGGTGGGCGTACGGGCGGATACGGCACCGGGCCGGGTTCGGGGCCGTGCCGGGTGAGCGTACGGGCGGTCAGGCGGACGCAGCACCAGGCCGGGCATCGGGGTCGTGCCGGGGGCGGTCGCCGGGCCGGGGATCCACGCCGGGCCGGGCGGCGGCGTCGCCGAGGGTCCGCCGGCTGTGGACGTAGCGGACGACGCCGTCGCGAGCCGACATGACGACCGACTCGGTGGCGACCCGGCCGTGGGAGTAGCGCACCCCGCGCAGGAACTCGCCGTCGGTGATGCCGGTCGCCGCGAACCAGACGTCGTCGCCGGCGATCAGATCGTCCGCGCCGAGCACCCGGTCCAGGTCGTGACCGGCGTCCAGGGCCCGGATCCGCTCGTCATCGTCACGGGGCCGCAGCCGTGCCTGCATCACCCCGCCGAGGCACTTGACCGCACCGGCGGTGATGATCCCCTCGGGCGTGCCGCCGACGCCGAGCAGCAGATGGACGCCGGAGCCCTCCTGAGCGGCCAGAACGGCGCAGGCGACGTCGCCGTCGGAGATGTACTTGACCCGTGCCCCGGCCGCTCGCACCTCACCGGCGAGAGCACGGTGCCGCGGCCGGTCGAGGACGCACACGGTGACGTCCTCGGGGGCCAGGCCGCAGGCGCCGGCGACGGCGCGGACGTTCGCCGCGGCCGGGGCACGGAGATCCACGGCGCTCGCGGCGGCGGGCCCGCACACGAGCTTGTCCATGTAGAACACGGCCGACGGGTCGAACATCGACCCCCGCGGGCTGAGGGCGAACACCGAGAGCGCGTTGCCCATGCCCTTCGCGGTCAGCGTGGTCCCGTCGACCGGATCGACGGCGAGGTCGCACGCCGGTCCCTCGCCGGCGCCGACCGGCTCGCCGGTATGGAGCATCGGCGCCTTGTCCTTCTCACCTTCGCCGATCACCACGACACCGCGGACGGGAAGGGCGGCGGTCATCGCTCGCATCGCGTCGACCGCGGCCCGGTCGGCGCCGTGCTTGCTGCCCCGGCCGACCCAGCGCCCGGCCGCGATCGCGGCGGCCTCGGTCACCCGGATGAGACCGAGTGCCAGACCGTCCGGCTCTGGCCGGGGGGCGTCATGGTCCGCGCACTCAGCGGGTGTCTCGTCCACGCCCTGCCCTCCCGGGTAGCGGCGCCGTCGTGGTGACGACGCCTTCCTGGCGGGACGATAGGCGCGTGGGGCGGGCGGCCGTCTCCCCCGACCGGTGGACCTCCGGGGGGAACTCAGGCCCGCGGTACGAGACCGGGCCGCGGGACTCGGCGGAGAGCGTACGGGCTCGGCCGTGCGCCTCCCCGGGTCAACCGCAGCCCTCGAACTGCGGGACGGTGGTCGTGACGTTCAGGCCCGTCGAGCCGAACCATCGGCGGAGCAGGGTGGCGGCCGTGCCGTCCTGCGTTGACGAACCGGACCTGGTTGCCGCGCTGTGCGGCGAAGCCCGCGAGATAGGCCAGGGTGAGCATCGCCAAGGGGATGAACCGGTGCCAGGCCGTCCAGGTGCGGACTTGATAGTGGTCGAGCCCGACCTGGCCTTTGGCGGTCTGGAACAACTCCTCAATCGCCCACCTGGTGCCGCTTGACCAGCACCGGCAGTGGCACGGGCTCGGGTGACCAGCATCGGTAGAAGGCCAGTTCGCCGGTCGGGATGTTGCGGCGGATCAACAAGGCGTGGTGGTCACCGTCATCGATGCCCGTCCTCATGCCACCCGAACCACCAAGATCACCATGTCACTGGAGTATTAGGGAACCCTCGGGCGATCTTCCGTCCAGGGCCACCCGGTCTTCCAGCGCCGTCTACTCATCCGAGAAAACGTTTCGGCTCAGTAGACAGGCCAGCAAAAGCCCCCTCGCTGCCGAAGTCCGATTCCCCCGCTCCCTAGCGGTTGCCACCTCCTCGACTGCGGATGCTGCTACCTGCTCACCAAGAACCGCTGCCAGCCGCCGAAACGAGCTACCACGGCTTTCCTTAAGCGCAAAGAGTTCGCCGAGTTGCAGCGCAGGGAGCCGGAGTCGGAGGAGTTCATCCACCCGCAGCGCTCCTTCGCCGACCTCATTGTGCGGTTCTCGCCGGTCGCCGGCGACCCGCCCGGGGCGCCGCTGTCCGCCGACCTGGTGCTGCGGCCGACCATCCCCCATCCGGACCTGAGCGCGGTCCTCGCCGACGACGACGGGCGGGCGGGCGGTCCAGCTGCGGCTGACCAGGGACGAGGACGGGCGGCCGGTCGACACGCTGCGGATCCCCGTCCCGGCGGAGGAGAGCCAGATGGTGCGCAAGGCCATCTGGTCGCGGCTCGGTACACAAGATATGTCGTAGGTGTTAGGGCACGCCGCCAGAAAGGGCCGGCGGGGGCTGCGGGCTCAGCCGCGACTGTACGAGCTCAGCCGCAGCCTTCGAACTGCGGGACGGTGGTCGTGACGTTCAGGCTGGTCGAGCCGAACCATCGGTGGAGCAGGGTGGCGGCCGTGCCGTCCTGGTACATCTCGGTGATCGCCTTGTTGACGTCCTCGCAGCCGCGGATGTCGCCGGGGCTCAGCCCGACGCCGTACCGCTCGTCCGAGAAGGGCGCGTTGACGAACCGGACCTGGTTGCCGCGCTGCGCCGCGAAACCCGCCAGGATCAGGTCGTCGGTGGAGATCGCGTCCACCTTGTCGGCGATCAGGTCGTCCAGGCACTCACCGTACGTCGAGGCCGGCACCAGCCGGGCGTTGATCTTGCGCTCCTCGGTGACGCGCTGCCAGGAGACCGAACCGGTGACCTGGCACAGCCGTTTGCCGCGCAGGTCCCGGACGTTCCGCACGGTCGTCTCGCCGCCGCGCACGAGGATGTCCTGGTGGGCTACGTAGTATGGGCCGGCGAAGACGACCTGGGTCTTGCGCTGCTGCGTGATGGAGTAGCTCTTGACCACCATGTCGACGGCGCCGTTGCGGAGCGCCGCCTCCCGTTCGCCGCTGGACACCGACTTGAACGTCACCTGCTTGATGCCGAGCCGCCGCGCGATCTCGCGGGCGACGTCGACGTCGAAGCCCTTGTAGGTGCCGTTCGCGTCGCGGACGCCGAGGCCCGGCTGGTCCTTGGCGACGCCGACCACCAGGTGGTCCTTGCCGCTGACCGACGCGGTCGCTCCGCCGGCCACCCCGCACCCGGCGGACGCGAGCAGCAGCGTCACCGCGAGGCCGATTCGACGTAGTCGCATGTGTGCGCTCCCTTACCGGTACTCGGACAGCCGCGGCCGGACCCCGGCGAGGATGAGGATGATGAGGACGGCGGCGGCGCCGGGCAGGAGGACGTTCCAGCCGCGCAGCCCACCGTCGCCGGCGCTGATCGCCTTGTCGAAGGCCTGCCGGTGCAGGTCCTTCAGGGAGACGAGCGCCTTGTCGTAGGTGTCGAAGTCGTCGGTCCCGGCGCCGAGCTTGGTGGCGAGGGCACCACGGCGGTCGCCGCCGGCCGCCAGCCGCCGGATCGTCCGGTCGTTGCCCTGGACCTCCTGGTATCCCGACAGAACCTTGCGCAGCGCCTCCTGCTGCCCGGACAGCGTGATGTGGTGCGCCTCGGTGCCGTAGAAGCCGAGGAAGTCGCTGCCGCCGACCTTCTGGTCAAGCACGGCGTAGTAGGTGTCGAGGTTGCCCGCGGGCACGTAGAGGATCGCCTCGGACTTGTCGAGATAGACCTGCTCGTACGTGTCGGCGCGCCCGGGATCGAGCAGGTAGCGGCTCTCGTCCGCGTGGGCGCTGTTGCTGATCGCCCGCGCCCGCGACAGCGCCAGGACCGAGTCGAAGCCGTCCACCTTGGCCGTACGCAGGCGTCCGGCCTCGCTGGACAGGAGCGCCACGCTCACCACGACGAGCACCAGGGTGCCGACCGTGGCCAGGGCGAGCAGGGGGTTCACCACGCGGCGGAAGCGCGTGGCGAAGTACACCTGCACGCCGACGAGGACGACGAGGAGCAGCAGCCCCGTGAGCGCCACCCAGACGCGCCCGCTCAGCACCGCGGATCGCTTCGCCTCGTAGGTGCGGCGCACCTTCGTGCCGTTGTCGAGCGTCAGGTTGTACGCCTTCGGCAGCACGTCCAGCTTCATCAGGTCGGTCGCCTGGCGGTACAGCGCTGTCACGGCGGCCGGGGGAGGCCCCGCGGCGTGGTCGGACTGCTGGTCCGTCAGCAGGGCCTGGCCCGCCAGGCGTTCGTATCGGCCCAGCGCGTCCAGCATCGCCTGCGCGGTGCGCTGCCCGGTCGGATCCGTGCCCGCCAGCCGCGAGCCCTGCAGCAGCGCGCGGTTCGCCTCGGAGCGGCGCTGCTCGTACATCCGCAGCGCCGCCGCCCGCCGCCCGGCCAGACCGGCGTCCCCGCCGATGAGCAGCGCGTCGGCGAGCTGGGCGTCCATGTCGCTGAGCGCGAAGTACAGGTCGCCGGTCGCGACCACCTGCGGACCGGCGTCGTGGCCGATCACCCGCAGCCCGTCGCGGGCGTCCCGCACGGTGAGCGTGGTGACGAGGAGCACGACGAGCACTGCCACGGCGCAAAGGGCGGCCAGGGCGCGGATCCGGCCCGGCATGGTCCGAATCCGCAGCCGCCCGGTGACCGGTCCCCGCCGGGCCGGGGAGGACGGGGGAGTCGTCGTGATGGTCACCGCAGCCTCCGCAGCGTGATGGTGGTCCAGACGCCGACGTGCACGCGGTCGCCGTCGCGCAGCGGCACCTCCACGTTGACGGGGATGGGCGTGTCGCCCTCATTGATCGTCGTGCCGTTCGTGGAGCCGGGGTCGACCAGCGTCCAGCTCCCGTCCGGCTTGGCGAGGAGCACCGCGTGGGTGTGCGAGACACCCGGGTCGGCGGGCGGCTCGCTGAGGTCGATCGCCGGCGTGATGCCGCGCGACGCGCTCCGCCGCCCGATCAGCACCTGCTCGCCGGAGAGGGGGATGCGCCGGGAGGGGGAGTAGGGCGGGAAGGCGAAGTCCTCATCCTCGGTCACCACGCGGTCGTAGTACTCCCGGTCGGCGATGACGACGGCCGCCCAGTCGGTGGCCGGCGGCTCGGGCGGCGGGGCCTGCGCGGGCGCCCAGTCCCGGGTGACGGGATCCTCCTCGTCCGGGTCTCCGGCAGAGGGCGTCGGGACCGGCGCCTGCGGGGCGGGCGTGGGCGCCTGCGGCTGCGGGGTGGGCCGGCCGCCGCCGACCGCGTAGTCGTACCCGCAGTCCTCGCAGAAGCGCCCGGTACGGGGCGTGCGGCAGTCGGGGCACCGTTCGCCCGCCGCGGGGGCCGTCGGCGGGGTGGGCGCGGTCGAGGCCTCGCCCATGCGGGCGCCGCAGACGTCGCAGTAGTCGGTGGCGGTCGAGGTGTGCCCGGCCGGACAGGTCGCCATGCTCAGCCCTCGCCGCGGCGCGTGCGCACGGTCTTGGTCGAGCGGGTGTCGAGGGACATCTCATCCGCCTTGTCGACGTTCTTCTTCAGCCGGACGCGGCCGGTCGACGGGTCGTCCACGTCGACGACCTTGCCGAGGAGCGAGGCGATCGCCTCGTTGCCCGACTCGTGGGCCAGCGCGACGGCCCGGCCCAGCCGCGCCGTCGCGGTGTCGAGGTCGCCGTCCTTGCGGGCCTGCAGGCCGACCTGGATGTTCTCGGCGAGCTCGGCCTGCCCGGTGTAGTGCGCGACTTTCGGGTTGATCCGGGTCGACTGCGCCTCGTCGTCGGTCCACTCGGCCAGCACGTTGCCGCTGGCGATCACCTGGTCGCCGAGCATCAGCTTGATCCACGCGGCCCGCATCTCCCGGCCGACCTCGCCGGCCGGGACTTCGACGCAGACATGGTAGTCGCGGCTCTCGCTGCCCCACGCGCCGAGCGGGTAGTCGCCGGACCGCTCGTCCACGTCGGCCCGCCGCCCGGTGAGGTCCTCCACGCTCGGCAGCACCTGCTTGACGAACCGCAGCCTGGCGTTCTGCGGCGTCCACACCCGCAGGGCGACGTCCGCGACGGCCTTGCCCATCGCGGCCTCGGTCATCGCGCGGAAGTCGGCCTCGAGGGCCTCCGGGCTGGCCACCATGTCCAGGCTGCCCAGCAGCGCGGAGGCGACCTTCCGGAGTTCGGCGACCTCCCAGTCGGTGCCCACCCCCCGGCAGTCGCAGACGAACCGGCCGACGACCTGGGCGACCGCCGCGTCGAGCTGCTCCGGCGACTCGTGCTGGTTCTTGCCGTCGGTCAGCAAGATCGCGTGCCGGATGCCGTCCGGGTGTCCGGTGAACAGCCGTCCCGCGAGGGTCAGCCAGGCGCCCATGGCGGTGCCGCCCGTCGCCTTCAGCCGGCTGAGGGCGACCTTGGCCTCGGCCCGGGTCTCCGCGTTCGCGGGGACGAGCGTCTCATTCCGCGGGAACACCATCGTCGCGCGGCTCGACCCGGAGACGACCGCGAAGTTCACCCCGTCGCGCAGCGTGTCCACCGCGGCCTGCGCCGCCTTGATCGCCGAGGTCATCTTGTTCCGCGGGTAGTCCATCGACCCGGAGGTGTCGATGATGATGACCTCGGCGGCGGACGTCCCCGTACCGGACCTCGCGGCGACCGGCGCCCCGGTCGACTCCACCGTGACGATCGCGTGGACCTCCTGCCCGCCCTGCGGCAGGTACTTGTTCTGGTCGATCCGGATGCTGAAGTCCGGCTGTTCACTCATTGAACGTGCTCCTGTGTGAAGGGGATCACCACGACGGTGATGTTGTCGCGCCCTCCGGCGTCCAGCGCGAGGCGTACGAGGTGGCGGGCCGCGGTCAGCGGGTCCGCGTCCGGCAGGACGGCGGCCAGGCCCGTCGCCTCCGGGTAGTAGTTCCACAGCCCGTCACTGCACAGCAGCAGCGTGCCGGGCCCCTCCGGGACGAACGTCGTGACGTGCTGCTCGATCTCGCCGGCGTCCGCGCCGAGCCAGGCGACGATGGCGTGGGCGTTCGGGTGGACCCGGGCCTCCGCCTCGGTCAGCGCGCCGTGCGCGACCATCTCGGCGGCCCAGGAGTCGTCGGAGGTGAGCTGCCGCGACGCCTCCCCGTCGAGCCAGTACGCGCGGCTGTCCCCGACCCAGCCGACGGTGACCCCGGCCGGCCCGGCGTACGCCGAGACGTACGTGCAGGCGGGCGCGTCGTGCGGCGAGTCGGCGAGCGCCGTGACCGCCTCGACGGCACGCGTCAGCGCCGTCCGCGTGGCCTTCTCGGGGCCGTCGCCCGCCGTGAGGCGCTCGGTGAGCACCGCCAGGCCCGTGTCGGCGGCCGTCTGGGAGGCCACCTGCGGCAGGGGAGAACTCGACACGCCGTCGCAGAGCACGGCCGCGATTCCCGCTCCCGCCACCGCCAGGGCCATCGCGTCCTCGTTGCGGCTGTGCCGCAGCCCGCGGTCGGTGACGCCGGCGGCAACGCCCGCCTTCGTCTCGACGTGGTCCCGGTCACCGGGCCGCAGCAGCCCGCACCGCTCGCAGTACCCGTCCTCGCTGAACGCCGCCGAACCGCACTCCGCGCACGCCGCCTTCTCGGTCGGGGACCCTGCGGGCTCACCGGTCAGGGACCGGCCGCACGCCTCGCAGAACGCCTCGCCTGCGAAGACCTCGCTGCCGCACCACCGGCAGCTCTCCTGGGCGCCCACGCTCAGATCACCGTCATCGGGCGTACGGCGTTGGCCTGGTCGACCAGCCGGTGCCGCTCGGCCCGGGTGGTGGCCAGCCGGGCGAGCGCCCGGTAGGTCTCCTCCAGCTTGCGGCGCAGTCCGGACTCGCTGAGCGGCGTACCGAGCACCGAGCCGGTGCCGTCGCCGGTGCCGCGCACCCGGTCCAGGGCCGCCTCCAGCACCTCCAGGGCGAGCAGCCCGTGGCGTCCGGGATCGAGGTTGAGCGCGACCAGCCGGTCGCCGGCGCCGGTCAGGTCCGCCTCGGTGACCTCGGCGGGGTCCCGGTCGCGTACGGCGGTGGCCACCGCGGAGATCTGCGCCGCGGTGTGGTGGCTGGAAATCTTGGGCACCGAGTCGAGCGCCCGCAGGGCACCCGCCCGGTCCCGCAGAGCGAGGCGCGCCCGGGCCAGCCCGTAGCACGCCGTCACGAACGCCCGGTCGGTGCGCCATACGGCCTCGTGCAGGCCGGCCGCGCCGGCCGGGTCGCCGAGCAGTTCGCGGCAGTACGCCAGGCCCAGTTTGGGCGCCGCCTCGCCCGGCATCAGGGTGTACAGCTCGTCGAACAGGCCGGCCGCCTCGGTGACGTGCCCGGCGGCCAGCACCGCGACCGCGCGGTACCAGCCGACCCGCCAGTCCTCCTGCGGCAGGGTGTCCAGCACCGCGTGCGCACCGGCCTCGTCGCCGAGTTCGATGCGCACCCGGGCCAGCGTGAGCTCGACCTCCGGCGTACGCGTGGGCGCGCTCGCCAGCGCGTCGGCGAGCCGCTCGGGCTCGAGCGCGGTCAGGCCGGCGAGGAAACCGGCGGCCGGGTCGGCGGCGTCCACCAGCGGTGCCGGCAAGGTCGCGGCGGCGTCCGCCGGTCGGAGGGGGTCGAAGACGTCGCCTGCCGTGAACCGTTCCGGCCCGAACAGTGTCGAGGCCGCCGGGCGCGCTTTTCCGTCCTCCGCGGACAGCACCTCGCGCAGCACCCCGGTCAGCTGGTCCGCCATGTCGGAGGCGTCCTGGAACCGGAAGTTCGGATCGGCGTGGGTGGCGCGGCGCAGCAGCCGGTCGTACGACTCATGACGGGCGAGGACCGGCACCTCCTCGCGCGGCGGCAGGCTCGTCTCCCATGTGCCGGTGTAGCCCTTGAAGGGGAAACTCAGCACGGCCAGCGTCCGGCCCACCGTGTACAGGTCGGAGCTGACCGAGGGGCCGACCTCGGCGATCTCCGGCGCCTGGTAGCCGACCGTGCCGTAGATCGCGCTGTCCACGTCGTCCACGCGGCGGACGCCGCCGAGGTCGATGAGCTTGAGCTGCTCCTCGGACTGGATCGCGTTGTCCGGTTTGAAATCGCAGTAGACCACGCCGAGGCCGTGCAGGTAGTCGAAGGCGCGGAGCACCTCGATGCCGTACGCGATCACCTGGGGGAGCGGCAGCGCGGCGTCCGGACCCTCCTCGTCGCGGCGCTGCTTGAGGATGTCCTTCAGCGGCCGGCCGCCGACGTACTCCATGACGATGTAGCCGGAGCCGTCGTGCTGCACGAAGTTGTAGATCTTGACGATGTTGGGGTGCTCGACCTCGGCGAGGAACGCCCGCTCGGCCGTCGCGGCGGCCAGCGCGTCGGCGTCCCCGGTGTCGAGCAGGCCCTTGAGCACCACCCACCGGTGGCTGACGTTCTCGTCGCGGGCCAGGTAGATCCAGCCCAGGCCGCCGTGCGCGAGGCAGCCCAGCACCTCGTACTGGCCGCCGACCAGGTCGCCCGCCTTCAACTTCGGCGTGAACGAGAACCCGGCGCCGCACTTGGGACAGAACCCCTCCGTACGGCCCGGCCGGTCCCCACGGGACCGCCCCACCGGCTCGCCGCAGTTGCTGCAGAAGCGTTTGTTCTCCGCCACCACCGGGTCGACCATGACCGCCGACGCCGGGTCGCGGTACGGCACGCGCGGCACCTCGACCAGGCCCGCTCCGAGCATCCCGCGCCGCCGCGAGGACGACCGCGATGAGCCGGTGCGGACGCTGCGGCTCGACGTGCTGCCCGTGATCCCCGCCCCGCGGCTGACCGCGCTGACCGGGGCCGACCGTGCCGACGCGGCCGTCCGGGCCGCCGTGCCGGTGACCGGGGTCGCCGGTGCCAGCCCGCAGCGGTCGCAGTACCCGTCCACGACCGTCCCCCCGCAACCCGGATGGGCGCAGCGGTCATCCCGTGCGGCGGCCGGTGCCGCCGGGACCGAGGCAACGGCCGGCGCTGGACCGGATGCGGCGGGTGCCGCCGGGGCCGAGGCGGCGGCCATGCCGCAGACGTCGCAGTAGCCGTCCTGGACGGTGCCCGTGCAGCCGGGCTGGGCACACCGGTCGTTCGCCGGTGCCGCCGCAGAGGGTGCCATACCGCATACGACGCAGTAGCCGTCCTCCACGGTTCCGGCGCAGCCTGGCTGAGTGCAGTTCACTTTCGATCTCCGATCGCGCGCTGGTACTCCGCCAGCGCCGCGGTGGATCGCCGCAGATCGCAGGGGGAGGTCCAGAGCAGGTCATAGGCCCGTTCGTAGAGCGCCGTCAGCTCGGGGTCCTCCGCGCCGCCGAGCCGCCCGGCCTTCGCCCGGTACGCGTCCAGTCGGCCGCGCAGCTCGTCCCGCCGCTCCAGGAGCCCGGCGATCGTGTTCACGGTCGTCCGCGCCTGGTCCAGGCCGCTCGCGACGGCCGCCTCCAGCTGCGCGACCCGCTCCGCGGCATCGGTCCACCGGCCCCGTACGGTGCGCGTCGCGGCCAGCCGATCGGCCAGCACCGCCGACGACTCCGGCAGGTCCGGCAGCATCGGCGACGCGATCTTCGCGAGGACCTGATCGCATACGAGCCGGGCCTCGTCCTCGACGGCGCGGATCTGCCCGATGGTCTCCTCGATGCGCCGGAGCCGCTGGTCGTACTCGGCCCGGACGCGAACCGCCTCCTCCAGCCGGGAACGGAGCCTTCCGAGGGCGGCGTCGACGCCGTCGAAGGCGGCCGGTCGGATCGACAGCGGGTCCGTCCGGACGGTCGCGCGCAGTCCGTCCAGCTCAGCCTTGACCCGGTCGTACTCCGGGTCGGGGCCGAGCGAGTCGAGCATGCCCTCCACCGCGCGCGCCGCCTCGGCGGCCCGGTCCAGCCGCGTCAGCAGCGCCGACCAGGCCGTGTCCACCTCGGCGATGATGCGCGCCGCCTCTTCGTACAGCGCGGTCATCCGCGTCACCACCGCGTCGAGGGACAGCTGTTCGGCCGACGGGCCGAGCAGCGTCCGCTTCTCCAGGGGGATCGGGGTGGGCAACTCGATGGACGGCCCGCGCAGCAGCCGTTCCAGTTGGGTCAGTTCGGCGTCGTCCGGCCTCTTTCGGCGGGCCCGGATCTCCTCGGCCTGGCCGAGCGCCCGCCCGTACGCCTCGAACAGCCGCCAGAGAGACACCATCCGGTCGCTGAGCTCGGTCCAGCGGCTGGCGGTGAGTCCGGTGAGCGGCGCGCCTTTGAGGAGCTTGTAGCCCTGCTGCGCTTCCAGTTCGAGCAGCCCGGACGTGATGCGGTCCCGTTCGTCGCCCAGGCGACCGAGGACACGGTCCACCTCGTCCCGGTTCAATGGCCCCCGCCCCACTTCTAGCCCGCACGCGCGCCGACCCCGAAAAAATGCACAGTGCGGGTGAGTTTGTTCTGTTGTCGCTTTTGTCGGCTGCCTAGTTTTCACCAAACCCGGGACCGTCACAAGCGCCGTCCCAGACGGTCGCCGGAGCGTGGGGGCACAGGACCGCGGCCGTCCGCCCGCCGCGCCGATTCGCCGGCGTGTAACCCGCAAAGCGGCAAGTCCGGAATCGGCCATTTCAGCAGCGTATGAGTTGATAAGGCGTAACGTGACGGTACCGCTCCGGAAAGTCGCTGCCTCGGGGTGTCATGCGCGCCGTCCTCGCCCTGATCGCCGTGATCGGCCTGCTCGCCCTGACGGGCTGCCGATCCGGGGAGACCTCGCCAGTACGCCCCCGATCGTCCCGGCCGCGGCGACGCCGACCGGTCGTCATAAGCGAAGGAATACCGCCGAACCACCCTCGCCGCCCCGCGTTCACCGAGCCTTTCGCACGGCCGCGCCGCCAGGCGCCGGGGCGTCAGTGGACGGAGTCCGCCTCGGCGGGCGTCCCGGTCAGCGCTGCGGGTAGACCGGCATTCCAGGTCCAGGATGCGGCGGCTGCGGCCCGGCACCGTACGGCGCCTGCTGCGCGGGGAGCTGCGCCTGGTAGCGGCGTTGGGAGAGGCCCTCGCCCACCACGACTGCGATCGCGAGTACTCCCCAGGTGACCCCGGCGATGGTCGCCACCTGGGCTTGGTCCTGATTTCCCGAGCGTTCGGAGCGGAGGGAGGAAGAGTGCGCCCCGGGGGTCAGTAGCGGCGTGGGCTTCGTGGCGCGCGCCTTGTTCGTCCCATACTGGGCGCATTGCGGAGGTGCTGGAGCAGTGCTCGCCGAGCTTGTTGCCGCTCCAGCCGCCGAACGAGACCACCACGTCGCCGCCCGCGGCGCGCATGGAGTCGATGGCGGTCTTGTCGGAGCCGGTGAGCGAGCGGCTGCCGTCCCACTTCGGGTTGCAGCCGCCGCCCGACAACATGAAGGCGAGGGTGAGCCACTTGACCCCGGTGGCGGACAGCACCGAGGCGGGCGCCTGCGGGTTGCCCCAGCCGAGGTACTCATACGGAGCGACGGCGATGCCGGGGGAGGCGGCGGCGGTGATCTTCCCGGTGACGGCCGGGGTGGCGTGGCCGGGCGTCGCGAGGACCACCTGGGCGGTCGTCAGCGCCGCGGCGGCGGCGAGCAGTGTACGCGGGGCAGCGTGCACGGTCGGTCTCCTTCCGCCGACCTGGTGCGCGGCCCCCGACGCGCGCCCGGCCGGCATGTCCGGGCGCGTCTATGGTTAGGAAACCTTCCTAATCGACAGCCGATGTCATCATCAGCCGACGTGTCCCGTCAAGCCCCCTCCGCGCAGGTGGCCGGTGTGGGCCACATGGCAGGCTGGGAACGCGCAACGATCCGGTGGCGTTCACCGAAGGAGCCGGTAGGGGAGGGGTGACGATGCCGATCACGGATGACGCGATCGAGAAGATCAAGGGAATGATCGTGTCGGGTGAACTACGGCCTGGTGACCGGCTTCCCAAGGAGGCGGACCTGGCGGCCCAGCTCGGGCTGTCCCGTAATTCCCTGCGGGAGGCCGTCCGGGCGCTGTCACTCGTCAGGATCCTCGACGTCCGGCAGGGCGACGGCACGTACGTGACCAGCCTCGAGCCGAAGGCGCTGCTCGACGGGCTGAGCTTCATCGTCGACCTGCACCACGACAAGACCGTGCTGGAGTTCTTCGAGGTCCGCCGGATCCTCGAGGCCGCCGCGACGGCGCTGGCGGCCCAGAAGATCAGCCTCGAGACCGTGGACGCCCTGCGCGACCACCTGACCAAGGTCACCGACGAGTCCGCGGTAGAGGACCTGGTCGAGAACGACCTGGAGTTCCACCGCCGGATCGCCGAGGCGGCCGGGAACTCCGTCCTGTACTCCCTCGTCGACACCCTTTGCGGCCCCACCATCCGGGCGCGCGTCTGGCGGGGGCTGACGCAGGAGGGCGCGCTGCGGCGCACCCTGGACGAGCACCACGCCATCCTCGACGCCCTCGCCGCCCGGCAGGCGGACGTCGCCCGGGCCCTGGCCACCGTGCACGTCGCCGGCGTGGAGCAGTGGCTGCGCAAGGCCCTGTGATGCGTTGAACCACGCGCCGGGCGCGCCCGTACACCCTGTCGTCACCACCACCCCAAGGGCTGCGGCGTCGTGGGCTCGCCCGACCACCTGCAGGTCCACGGCGGCACGGCCGTCCCGCGCCAGGACCTGGCCAGGCTCGACGTGGAGATCAAGGGCGGCGGCACCCTCCTGAACATCCTCGTCTGACCCGGTCCCAGTGCGTCCGGCCCGGGGCCGGGGCGTGTCTGACGAATCCGCTTCCGGCTGCGCGAACGGGATCCGTCAGACACGGCCTAGACCTTGACGGCCCGCTGCTGTTTGCGCGTCTTCATCGCATGCTCGACGAGCGTCACCAGGACCTTCTTGCAGGACTCCTTGTCGCGCGCGTCGCACAGCACGATGGGCACGTGCCGACCGAGGTTGAGCGCCATCTCCACCTCGGCGAGGTTGAACCGCCGGGCGCCCTCGAAGCAGTTGACCGCGACGATGAACGGCGTGCCGCGCCGTTCGAAGTAGTCCACCGCGGGGAAGCAATCGGCCAGCCGCCGGGTGTCGGCGAGGACGACCGCGCCGAGCGAGCCGAGTGCGATCTCGTCCCACATGAACCAGAACCTCTCCTGGCCGGGCGTACCAAAGAGGTAGAGGACGAACTCGCCCTTGATGGTGATGCGCCCGAAGTCCATCGCGACCGTCGTGGTGGCCTTCGTCTCGACGCCGGCCACGTCGTCGACGCCCACACTCTTGTCGGTGAGAAGCTCCTCGGTCCGCAGGGGTCTGGTCTCGGAGACGGTGCCGACGAGCGTGGTCTTCCCCACGCCGAAACCGCCGGCGATCACGATCTTGATCGCCGTCGGCAGTCTGCGGCCCCTTCGATCAGAGCGCCTTGAGTCCATCGATCACCGCCAGGTACAGGTCGTCGTCGTCCGCGAGCTCCGCCTCGGTCTGCGGGTCCTCCACCGAGATGAGGCCCTTGGCGAGCAGATCTCCGAGGAGCACGCGGACGGTGACGGTCGGAAGGTTCAGGTTTCCGGCGATCTCGGCCACCGACATCGGCTCCTCACAGAGCCGTACGGTGGCCTGATGCTCGGGGTCCAGGCCGAGTTCGGGGGTCGGAGGGAGTCCCGTGGCCACGACCATCGTGATGAGGTCGAACGTGCCGCGCACCGGCTCAGTGCGGCCGCGGGTCATGACGTACGGGCGGACGAGCGGTCCGGCCTGCTCGTCCAGCCATCTCTCGTCGGCCTCGCCCTCGGCGGGTCCTCCCTCGGACCAGGCATCGGGCAGACCTGTCGATGTGTCCTCCTGCTCTGCTGGATCGGCCATCGTCACGGCACCGGATCCGCGGAGCGGGATGCGGCCGTCAGATGATGGCCGAGCCCGGAGACGAGCATCTCCATCTCGTAGGCGATCAGTCCGATGTCGGCCTCTTCGCTGCTCAGCACCGCGAGACAGGCGCCCTGGCCGGCGACGGTCACGAGGAGGTACACCGAGCGCATCTCGACGATGGTCTGCAGCACGGGACCGCCGTCGAATCGTTCGCCCACGCCCTTGGCCAGGGACTGGATACCGGCCGCCACCGCGGACAGGTGCTCGGCGTCGTCCTGGTGGAAGTCCTTCGATGCGGCCATGAGCAGGCCGTAGGCGGACAGGACGATCGCGTGCCTGGCCTCTTTGACGCGCTTGACGAGGTCGTCGAGCAACCAGGCCAGTTCAGTGGGAGGTTCTGTCTTCTGCGCCACTACTAGTCCTTCTACGCTTCTTCGTCGTCGGTGGGGGCGGTTTGCGGGCCCTGCTGGGACCTGGCCGCGTCGGCTCGGCCGCGCCGGGTGGCGGCCTGAAGGCCGCTGATGGACCTGCGGACGTTGTCGGCCGACCGGTCGCTGCCGGCGGGTCTGTCCTCGTCCTGTGCGGCGGTGGGCGGCCCGTCCGTCCGCAGTGGAGCGGCGATGCTCGCCTGGGGGACGCGGATCGGCAGCCCCGAGGGGGTGTGCGACTCTTCGGTGGACGGGGTCGGCTCGCCGCCCTCCTCGCCCGGCACCGTCTGAGGGCTGTCCCGCGGCGGCGGGGCGAGCGCCGTCACCGGTGCCACCGTCCGCCCGGCCGGGCCGCGGACTGGGCTCTTCCGCCGTCTCCGGGGGTAGCCATGGCGGGTCTGGTTCTGGAGGTCGTCTCGGCGCGTGGATTCGTCATCGGCATCGTGGAATTCGTCAGGGGACGGAGCGGGGGAGGCGACGCTCGCCAGAGTGCCGGCGGTGACCGCGGTCGCGGAGGCGCCGACCGCCACCGGCCGGCTGCCGGCCTCGGCCCGGACGCTCTTCGTGGGCGCCACGTCGTCGGATGACGTCTCGCTCACCAGCTCACGGGGAATGAGCACCACCGCGGTGGTCCCGCCATAGGACGAGTGCTTCAGCGAGACGCGCACGTCGTAGCGCTCGGCCAGCCCGCCGACGACGTACAGCCCGAGGTGCACCGAGCTCGTGAGGTTGAACTCGGGGGGATCGCTGATCCGGTCGTTGAGGGTCGCCAGCAGCTCGTCGGTCATGCCGAGGCCGTGTTCCTCGATCTCGACCACGTACCCCTTGGCGACCCGGCGGCCGCCGATCTCCACCTGGGTGTACGGAGGGGAGAAGGCGAGGGCGTTCTCGATCAGCTCGGCCAGCAGGTGGACGATGTCGCCGACGGACCGGCCCGCCAGCGAGACGTCCCCGATGGTCGAGGCGACGGTCACGCGGGCGTAGTCCTCGACCTCGGCCACCGCGGACCGTACGACGTCGATCATCGGGACCGGGCGCCGCCAGCCGCGGGCGGGGGTCGCGCCGGACAGGACGATGAGGTTCTCGGCGTTGCGCCGCATCCGGGTCGCCAGGTGGTCGACGCGGAACAGCTCCTCGAGGTCCTTCGGGTCGTCGTTCCGGTGTTCCATCTCGTCCAGCAGGGTCAGCTGACGGTGGACCAGCGCCTGGGAGCGGCGGGCGAGGCTCAGCAGGATGTCGCGGAAGCCGCGCCGCAGCTCCGCCTGCTCGACCGCGGTCCGGATCGCGGTCTCCTGCACGGAGTTGAACGCGCGGCCCACCTGGCCGATCTCGTCGTTTGTTCCAGGTCGGGGGTCCTGAGGCAGCCGGCAAAGGAGCGAGTCGAGAAGCGTGCGGGGGAGAGTCAGTGCCTGCTTATCGGGAGTATTGCATAAGTAGTCGCCTATAGGGCTAACTATGATTTAGGCGACATTTGTCCAGTCCTGAGCGGATACGCCGGGTAGCCGACTCCCGGGGCCGTACAGAAGGGATGCGTCGGGCCGACGGGGCGGGGCTCGTGATCCGCAGAAGTGCGGCCGGGGTTTGTGGCCGGCGGGACCTGCCGCCGCCGAAGGGACGGGTGCCCGCACCGAGACGGCGCGACCGGTTTCGGGGGCGGGACCCACAACGACTTGCGAATACGAGAAGTAGCGGGTTGACTACTTTTCGTGTTCGCTCTGCTTTCCGGCCTTCCCCTGTCGCGGCAGTCCGTATGAACGACGACCTCGCCCGGGCGCTGCAGGACTTCCGCAAGGTGCTCGCCCTGCCGACCGTGGGGCGGCCCGGCCCCGCCGGGGACCTTGCGGAGCTGCGGCGGCTGATCGAGAGCTATCCCGACGAGGCACGCGCCATCCTGCGGGAGGTCGTGGGCGACTCCACGGTCCCCTGACCTTCCGGGTTCAGGAGCCGGCGGTCGTGCGGAACTCCACGCGCCAGCGGCGTACGGGCGGGTCCTCGTCGTCGAACAGGTCTCGACGCGTGCGGCGGGAGGGACTCGAGCTGACCTCAGGATCGGGGGCAGGCGGGGAAGAGCCCGCGCGTGCCGGACGGGTAGGCGGCCGCGTCGGTGAACCGGCAGCCGAAGTCCGGGCGCGCGACCATCGCCGGGTCGGTCACCGGGTCCCCGGCCGGGCGGGCGCCGCCGTGCACCCAGCCGGCGAGGCCGTCCCAGGCCTGCCCGGCCTCGGTCGCGGAGAACTCACAGTGCTGTGCGGTCCGGATGGCGCGCTGCACGACGAGGCCGGACCGGTGGGTGAGAGCCACCTCCGACCCGTAGATCTCCTCCATCGAGAACGGCACGAACATGTCGCCGAGACCGTGCAGGGTGACGACCTTCGCGGTCGGCAGTCCGAAGATCCGCGGGATCTGGGACAGCCACGGGGAGTACCGGTCGGCCGGGTCGGCGGGACGGACCCGCTGGACGGTGGCGTTCACGTCGACCGGCGTGTTCGGCGTGTACCGCGTACGGGCGTTGGTGGCGACCTGCCCGGGGTTCTGCGCCAGGCTCGTACCGGCCGCGGGGGCGCCCAGACTGAACAGGAAGTCCTTCCAGAGGGAGAAGGCCGCCTCGGCGCCCGGCCGGGGACCACCCGAGCGGTTCACGGTGATGGCCCGCAGCTGCTTGCCGAGGTCGTTCGTGGTGTCCGGACCGCCGGGCTTCAGCCCATCCAGTCCGAGCGCCTGCTGGATCTTGGGCACGGTCGTCGTCAGGTAGTCGGCCGGCGGGGGATAGGCGCGCACGCCGGCCAGGTCCTGCGCCACCAGGTTGTAGTCGAGGAAGAAGTCGAAGAGCCGGTCGTCGCCGAGCACTCCGCACATCGGGAGCGCGCCGGAGTAGGAGTACGGGTACTGCTCGATCGACCGGCCGATGACGTGCCCGCCCATGGAAACGCCCGCGATGTAGGTGCGGCTCGGGCGGCGCTGGAGCCGGGCGAACAGATCGGCGAGGTCCCGCGTCTCGACCACCCCGGAGCGGACGTCGTACCCGTTGTCGGCGTAGGAGGACGAGGCCCACGCGTAGCCTTCGCCGATCAGCTTCTGCCGCAACCCGAACGCGGGCGGCTCGACGGTCAGCGTCGTCGTGTCACCGCGGTAACCGTGGGCCCACATCACCAGCTCGCCGTTCCACTTCGGCGGGACCTCGATGTCGTACGCGGCGTGGTGGAAGACGCCCTGGCGTACGGTCGTCGTCCGGCCGTCCACCGTCAGCGGCGGGAGCGCCGGATTGCTGATGGTGTACGGCGGCAGCGGCTGGTCGTCGGGGACCGTCGTCGCACCCGCAGGCGGCGCGGTGCCGAGCGACACGGCGACGGCGGCACCGGTGATGAGGGAGGCGAGCCGGCGAAGGCGCATGACGATCTCCTCGGGACGGCCGTCGTGACCCCGGGGACGGGGTCACGGGGAACGGTCGGCGCGCCATGGTGGGCAGGCATTCGCCGGCCGGATTCCCGCACCTTAGAGGCGCGACCGCCCAACGGCAAGATCGTTGTTCTTCCTCGGAGTTTCGGGTCGAAACCGTCGGTCGGACGGTCAGTGCATGCCGCTGGCCATCATGACGATGAGGATGGCGACGTGCGTGATGACCACGAACCCGATGACGAACATGAACACGAACTTCGCGGGGCCGTGCTCGAAGACCTTGCCCTCTTTGAGGGGGGCTCGCCCGGCCTGGCGCTTGGCGAGGCGCTCCGCGAACTTCTCCTCGTAGGACTTCTTCGGCGGAGTCAGCTGGTCGCCGCTCGTCATAGACACCTCGATCCTTTCCTGCACGGATGGTAAACCCCGAGGATCACCGGAGGATTCCCGCCCGTGCCCTGTCGGCCCTGCTCACGCGGCAGGCGCAGGTCGACCGAGCGGGGGCAGGCCTCCGACAAGGGGGCTATGCCGGAAGATCCGGACGAGCCTGCATAATCGGCGGGACGAGACCTGATTCCGGTCCGTTGAGAAGGGACTCCATGAGCAGCCACGTCGTCATCGCGCCCGACAAGTTCAAGGGGTCGCTCACCGCTCCCGAGGTGGCCGCGCACGTCGCGGCCGGGCTGCGTCGCGTGCATCCAGAGCTCCGGGTGACGGCCCTGCCGGTGGCGGACGGCGGCGACGGCACGGTGGACGCCGCCGTGGCCGCCGGGTTCGCCCGGCGGCAGGCCGTCGTCGGCGGGCCGACCGGTGAGCCCGTGACGGCGTCCTACGCCCTCCTCGGCGAGACGGCGGTCGTCGAGCTGGCCGAGGCGTCCGGGCTGCGCGCGCTTCCCGGCGGCGTACGCGCGCCGCTGACCGCCTCGAGCCACGGCACCGGCGAGCTGATCGGCGCGGCCGTGGCGGACGGGGCCCGCCACGTCGTCCTGGGCCTGGGCGGCAGCGCGTGCACCGACGGTGGCGCGGGCATGGTGGCCGCCCTCGGCGCCCGTCTCCTCGACTCGCACGGCCGGGACCTGCCGCCGGGCGGCGCGGCCCTGCGCGACCTCGACGCCGTGGACATCTCCGCCCTGTCCGATCGGCTGCGCGGGGTCACCGTCGTCGTGGCGAGCGACGTCGACAGTCCGCTCCTGGGATCGGAGGGCGCCGCCCGCGTGTTCGCACCGCAGAAGGGGGCCGATCCGGAGCAGGTCGAGATCCTCGAGGCGGGGCTGGGCCGCCTCGACGCGATCATCCGCCACGACCTCGGGCTCGCGGTGGCCGAGCTCCCCGGCGCGGGAGCGGCCGGCGGGGTCGGCTTCGGCGCGCTGGCGTTCCTGTCCGCCCGGGTCGAGCCGGGCATCACCTACCTCCTCGACCTCCTCGGGTTCGCCGCCCACCTCGCCGGTGCGTGCCTCGTCATCACGGGCGAGGGCTCGCTGGACGCCCAGACTCTGCGCGGCAAGGCGCCCGTCGGTGTCGCACGGGCGGCCCGGCAGGCGGGGGTCCCGGTCGTCGCGGTGTCCGGGCGGCGGGCGCTCAGCGATGAAGAACTCCAGGCCGCGGGGTTCGCCGCGTCCTACGCGCTGACCGACCTCGAACCGGACCCGGAGCGCTGCATGGCGAACGCCGGCCCGCTGCTCGAACGGCTCGCCGAGGAGATCGCCCGGACCCGGCTGGGCGAACCGCTCAGCCGTTCGCGGCCGACGCCCTGAACCTCTCGGCCGTCTGCGGACGGCGTCCTGTCGGCGGACGGGGGGATCGGTCAGCCGTCCGCGGCCGAGGCCCTGAGCCGGCCGACGCCGGCCAGCAGCCGCCCCTGGGTCTCCGGGCCGTCGGCCCGCCATTTGGCGACGTGGACGAGGCCCGGCTCGACCAGATCGAAGCCGGTGAAGAGCCGCTCGATCTCCGCGCGGGAACGGATCACGGCGGGGGCGCTGGCCTTGGCGTAGGCGTTCTCGATCTGCTCCCGCTGCTCGGGCGTCAGCCCCTCGTGGGTGCCGGTCGACAGCGCCAGGAAGCTGCCGGGCGCCATGATCTCCCGCAGGGCCGTGATCACGGCCTCGCCCTCCGGGATGAAGTGCAGTACGGCGATGGCCAGCAGGCCGACCGGCCGCTCGAAGTCCACGAGCCGCTTGACGGCCGGATCGCCCAGGATCTCGCTCGGGCAGCGGATGTCCGCCTGCACCGTGGCGACCCGGTCGTCCGTGGCGCGGAACGCCTGGTTGTGCGCGAAGACGATCGGGTCGTTGTCGACGTAGACCACCCGTGCGGCCGGCTGGACCTCGCGGGCCACCTCATGCACGTTCGAGGAGGTCGGGATGCCCGTGCCGAGGTCGAGGAACTGCTCGATCCCCTGCTCGGCGAGATGGCGGACCGCGCGAACCAGGAAGTCACGATTGGCCCATACGAGCTCCCGCTGGTCGGGGTGGGCGGCGATGACCTTCTCGGCCGCGTCCCGGTCGGCGGCGAAGTTGTCCTTGCCGCCCAGCCAGTAGTCGTACATCCGGGCGGGGGACGGAGTGTGGACGTCGATGACGTCGGGAAGCCGATCCTCCATGATCGCCAAGCCTAAGGGTGGACCCGACATACAGTCATGACCTAGGTAAATCATGGCCACCTTGGGCCAGAACGGTAAGAAGCTGCCGTCTCCTGAAATACCGGCCGGGACGGGAGGCGGTCAGGATCCGAGGGCCAGCTCCGCGAGGTGGCGGGCGATCCCGTTGACGTCGGTGTCCTGCACGTTGCTGAGCACGGCCACCGCGATGTCGTCGTCGGGCAGGTAGACGTTGCTCGCGTGGTATCCCGACAGCAGGCCGGGGTGGTAGAGGTACCGGTGCCCGTTCAGGCGGTCGACGAGCCACCCGAAGGCGTACCCGCTGGAGGGGGAGTCGAGGCAGCCGCTGGAGGGGCAGTCGGCCTGCGGGGTGAAGGCCAGCTTCACGGTGGCCGGGGGCGCGACCAGGTTCGCGCCGAACGAGCGGTCCCAGCGGGTCAGGTCGTCGGCCGTCGTGTAGACGCCGCCGGCGGCGTAGGCCTCCGACCCGTTGATGTGGCCCGCGGGCTTGCCGACGGTCATGTAGCCCTTGGCCCATCCGTCCGGCGGGTCGCCGTCGGTGTAGCCGGTGCGGTCGAGGTGCAGCGGCGCGGTGATCTCGCCGTGCAGCACGTCGCCGAAGTGCTTGCCGGTGACCTTCTCGATGATCGCGCCGGCGAGGATGTAGCCGGAGTTGCTGTACTTCCAGCCGGTGCCCGGTTTGAAATCGAGGGGTTTGTTCACGAACCGGCTGATGATCTCCTTGGGCGTCGTCGGCTGGTCCAGCTTCGGGAAGAAGTCCGGCATCTCAGAGATATCCGGGATGCCGGAGCTGTGGACGAGGATCTCACGCACCGTGATCGGCTTCCATACCGTCGGGCAGGCCTTGATGTACGTCGGGACGAGGTACGGGCAGATCTTGTCGTCCAGCTTGACCTTGCCCTGATCCTGCAGCTTCAGCACGAGCATGGCGGTGAACTGCTTGCTCACCGAGGCGATCCGGAAGATCGTGTCCGGCCGGTTCGGGATGTTCTTGCCCTCGTCGGCCTGGCCGGCGGGGAAGCGGGCGAGCACCTGACCGCGCCGGACCACCACGGCGACGCCGGTGAACTTCCCCTTCTTCGCGAGCCCCTGCAGGTAGGAGTTCATCTCCTCGGCGCGCGGATCGCCGGCCGGCGCCGGGGACGTCGCCAGCGGGTTCGGCGTGGGAGCCGGTGACGAGGAGGTCGCGGCCGGGCGCGGCGGGTGCGCGGCGCCCCCGCCGGAATCACTGCTGCACGCCGTCACCGACGCGGCGAGGAGAGCCAGCGCGGCGCCGTATCGGGCCAGATCAAGACGTGCCATGGTCACTCCACGGCGTGTCGGTCGCACTTGTCGAACCTGCCAATGATCCCCAGGGGCACGGACCCCTGCAGGCTATCCGCCGTGGAGAGCAAGATCGCCTGTCTCGGCGAATGAGCCTTGATTACCCAGGGTAGTGCTCGGGGGAGCGCGGTTGATTTCGGGGGGACCAATGCGAGCCGTAACGGTGTCCGATTTCGGGGCCAAGCCACAGTTGACCGAGCAGCCGGTCCCCGAGCCGGGCCCCGGGGAGGTCCTCGTCCGGATGAGCGCCGCCGGGCTCAACCCGTTCGACTGGAAGGTCATCGACGGCGCCTTCCCGGACACGGTCTTCCCCTTGGTCGTCGGCACCGACGGGGCGGGCACCGTCGAGCGGGTGGGGCCTGGCGTCACCGCTCTGCGGCCCGGTGATCCGGTGTTCGGCCAGTTCGGCGACCCGGGGCGCGGACGCGGGTCGTACGCCGAACGGGCCGTCGCGCGGGTCGACGCCGTGGCGCCTCCGCCCCGGACGATCGCGCTGAGCGAGGCGGCGGCCGTGCCGACCGCCGGGACGACGGCGCTGAACCTCGTCGATCGGGTCGGCGACGCGCAGCGGCTCCTGATCGTGGGGGCGACGGGCGGCGTCGGCACGTTCGCCACCCAACTGGCCGCTGCCCGCGGGATCACCGTCATCGCCACCGCCACCGCGGACAAGGCCGACCTGATGCGGGCCCTGGGCGCCGCCGAGATCGTCGACCACACCGCCGGCCCCATCGCCGACCGGCTCACTGCTCCCGTCGACGCCGTGATCGACCTGGTCAGCGACACCCGGGGACTGCGCGAGCTGCTGGGGGTCGTCAGCCCCGGCGGTACGGTGCTCAGCCCGGTGTTCGCCGTCCCGGAGGAGGGGCTCCCCGGCGTCGACGCCGCCAACTTCCGCAACGAGGCGGGCACCCAGCGGCTCGAAGACCTCGCCCAGGAGATCGACGCCGGCCGGATCCGCGTCCTCATCGGCGACACCGTGACGCTGCCCCAGGCTCCGGACGCCCTCGCCCGCAGCAGGACCGGGCGGGCCCGCGGGAAGACGGTCGTCGTCATCTGACCGGCGACCCGTCTCGGATGGTCGCCGGCGTGATCGGCCGGTCCTTCCTGCCGTCGTCGGCCGCCCGTCCGGGATGAGCGGCGACGGTGGTCGGCCCGCCCGTCGTCGGCCGACCCGTACCGGGTGATCGGCGGCGCCGGTGGTCGCCGGTCCCTCCTGCCGTCGGTGGCCGGGCCGTCCGAGGCGGTCGGGCCTGGCGCCGTCGCGGGGCAGACTTGGCGCATGCGCGCGAGCCGCCTGGTCTCCCTCCTGCTGTTGCTGCAGTCGCGGGGCCGCATGACCGCCCAGGAGCTGGCGGACGAGCTGGAAGTGTCCCTGCGCACGATCTACCGCGACGTGGAGTCCCTGTCGGCGGCGGGCGTGCCGGTGTACGCCGACCGCGGCCCGGCCGGGGGATACCAGCTGCTGAACGGCTACCGGACCCGGCTGACGGGACTGACCGCGGAGGAGGCCGAGTCGCTGTTCCTCACCGGGCTTCCCGGGCCCGCCGCCGAACTCGGCCTCAGCACGGTCCTCGCCGCGGCCGAGCTGAAGCTCATGGCCGCGCTGCCCCGGCAGCTGGCCGAGCGGGCGGGACGGATCCGCGAACGCTTCCACCTCGACGCCCCGGGCTGGTTCCACGACGGCGAGCCGACGCCGTACCTGAACACCGTCGCCGACGCCGTCTGGAAACAGCGCCGGCTGGACATGCGCTACCGCCGGTGGAAGACGCCCACGGACATCACCCGCACGGTCGACCCGCTCGGCCTGGTGCTGAAGGCGGGCAGCTGGTACCTCGTCGGTCGTGCGGACGGGGACGAGCGGACCTACCGGGTCGACCGGATCCTCGCCCTTCACGTGCTGGAGGAGGAGTTCGAGCGGCCGGCGGACTTCGATCTGATGAAGTTCTGGCGGTCCTACCTCGCGCGGTTCCGCGACATGATGTTCACCGGGGAGGCGGTCGTCCGGTTCTCCCCGACCGGAATGCGGATCCTCCGCCACCTGGTCACCCCGGAGGTGATCCGCGCGGCCCAGCGCAACGCCGGGCCGCCGGACGAGGACGGCTGGGTCCGTACGGTCATCCCCATCGAGTCCGTCCGCCATGCCCACACCGAGCTGCTGAAGTTCGGCGCCGAGGCGGAGGTCCTGGAGCCCCTGGAACTGCGCGAGTGCATCATCGCGTCCGCGCGCGCCGTTCTCGACCGCTACGACGCTTGAACCCGTCGGTGAGACGGCCGTGACGCCCGCCGGACATGACGCATCCCTGCCGGGGAGGTCCGTCGTCCTCCCCGGCGGGACGTCAGCGGGTCAGGCCCCTTCGCCCGGCCGCCGGGAGGTGCGGGTGTCCTCCTCGACGGGACCGCCGGCCACCCGGCGATCGGTCGGCTCGGCCGCCCCGGGGACGGTGTGCTCGGCCGGCCGCGGCACCGGCTGCTCGGGCGGGGTCACGGGAGGCCGGCCGGTACGGCGCGGCAAGGGCTGCGTCGCCTGGATCGGGCCGGGCCGGTCCTCGGTCACCGGCCGGGGCTCCTCCACCGTCGGAGCCTCCTCGACGTACGCCTCACGCTCGGCGAGACGGGCGTCCTTGACCCCGACCACCGCGAGACGGCCGAGCGCCACCGCGGCGAAGAGCAGCGCGACCGCACCCAGTCCGTGCAGCAGCGCGATCTGCTCGATCACCTGGCGCGTCGTCCCGCCGACGGGCGGGCCGAGCCGGTGGGCGGCGGACCAGAGCCCGCTGAGCGGACCGCCGACGACATACCAGGCACCGCCGAGCGCGGCGATCCACGCCCCGGCGGCCGCCGTGGCGCGGTTGGCGCTCACCAGCAGGATCAGCCCGCCGACGAGCAGCGCGCAGGCCGGCAGGATCTCCAGCCAGACGCGCCCGGACGTGAACGACCACGCCTTGTCCGGCGCGAACGCGAAGTGGAAGTACGGACCGACCAGGGCGGCCAGCCCGCCCCACAGACCGAGCAGCACGAGGATCACGCCGCTGAGCGCACCCCTGCTGCGAGGTACTCGAAGCATCCCGGTCATTGCAAATCAGCTCCCTGAACTCTCGGGCGCCTACGAGTTACCCGACAAGAAACCTTTCAAGCGCGTAATTCCGTCGCGCTTTGCGGGGATCTGGGCCGGTATAACGGGCAGAGTCGTCGTCACGATGGGGGGGACTGGTGACAGAGGGAGCCGGGGCCGTTCCGCGCGCCCGCGACCTGGAGCTGCTGCGGCGGTACGAGCCGATTCTGGCCTATACCAGGGACGAGCGGTTCTTCCCCGTGGACGCCGAGGACTACATCCGCTGCTGCAGCCTGTGGGAGGGCGAGCAACGGCTCGCCGACGCGGGTGAGCTCACGGCGGAGCGTCTGGTCGCCACGGCCGCCGAACGCACCGGCACCGCGCTGTCGCTGTTGTTCGTGCAGCGGCCGTTCGACCGGCGTGAGGTCCGCGCCCACCGCGCTCGTGCCAAGCCGCCCATCGCCCGCTCCGGCCGCCTGGCCGCCGTGGGCCTGATCGGACGGGTCTTTGACGTCCTGCTGCGCGCCTCGCTGTTCATGCGCGGCTCGGTGCCCGGCGGGGTCGCGGCGGCAGCCGCCGACCTGGGTGAGCGGCACTTGAGCCGGGACCGGGCCACCTACTACGGCCGGGTCGTCCGCGAGGGCGGGTACGTGATCCTGCAGTACTGGTTCCTGTACGCCATGAACGACTGGCGTACGACGTTCGGCGGCGTCAACGACCACGAGGCCGACTGGGAGGCGGTCACCGTCTACCTGGCCGGCGAGGACATGCGCCCGTCCTGGGTGGCGTGCTCGTCGCACGAGGACAACGGCGACGACCTGCGCCGCCGCTGGGACGACCCCGACCTGCACCGGCTCGGCGACCACCCGGTCGTCTACGTCGGCGCCGGCTCGCACTCCGGCGCGATCCTGAAGGGGCAGTACGTCGTCACGGTCAACCCGATGCGGCTGCGCGCGTACCTGCGCGGGGCGCGGCGGGTGACCGGCTTCGTGTTCCCGTGGACGCGGCAGGGCCGCCGGTACGGCGTGGGCATCCCGTTCCTGGACTACGCGCTCGGCAACGGCAAGAAGATCGGCCCGGTGGAGGGCGAGCACCGGTGGCGGCCCGAGCTCATCTCCGACGACACGCCCTGGGTGCGCGGCT
>JBJMIW010000267.1:0-17701 GCA_045806665.1 Actinoallomurus sp. | reverse complement strand
GAACAGCTTCACGCAATTCGTGCCCGGCCACGTGCACCTGCGGAACATGGGTGCGCTCGTCGCGGAGGCGGTCGCGGAGGCCGGCGGAGTGGGCCGGGAGTTCAACACCATTGCCGTCGACGACGGCATCGCGATGGGCCACGGCGGGATGCTCTACTCGCTGCCATCCCGCGAGCTCATCGCCGACGCGGTCGAGTACATGGTCAACGCCCACTGCGCCGACGCCCTGATCTGCGTCTCGAACTGCGACAAGATCACGCCGGGCATGCTCATCGCGGCCATGCGGCTGAACATCCCGACCGTGTTCGTCTCCGGCGGGCCGATGGAGGCGGGCAAGCCGGTGGACGGCACGACCAAGCTCGACCTGATCGACCCGATGATCGCTTCCGCGGACGAGTCCGTCTCCGACGAGACGCTCGCCCAGATGGAGGAGAACGCCTGCCCGACCTGCGGGTCGTGCTCGGGCATGTTCACCGCCAACTCGATGAACTGCCTCACCGAGGCGATCGGCCTGGCCCTCCCCGGCAACGGCACGATCCTGGCCACGCACGCGGACCGCAAGAAGCTGTTCCAGGACGCCGGGCGCCGCGTCGTCGAGATCGCGAACCGGTACTACGCCGAGGACGACGAGTCCGTCCTCCCGCTGAACATCGCCACCCGCGACGCCTTCGAGAACGCCATGGCGCTCGACGTGGCGATGGGCGGATCCACCAACACGATCCTGCACCTGCTCGCCGCGGCCCGGGAGGCCGGCGTCGACTTCGGCCTCAAGGAGATCGACGAGCTCTCGCGCCGCGTCCCCTGCGTCTGCAAGGTCGCCCCGGCCACCGCGAAGTACCACGTCGAGGACGTCCACCGGGCGGGCGGCATCCCCGCGATCCTCGGCGAGCTCGACCGGGCCGGGCTGCTGAACCGCACGGTCCACACGATCCACAGCGGGTCGCTGGGCGAGTTCCTGGATGCGTACGACGTCCGCTCCCCCGGCGTGCTGCCGGAGGCCGTGGAGCTGTTCCACGCCGCGCCGGGCGGGGTCCGCACGACCAGGCCGTACAGCCAGAACAACCGCTGGAACGACCTGGACCTCGACCGCGAGCAGGGCTGCATCCGCGCGGCCGAGCACGCCTACACCAGGGACGGCGGGCTGGCCATGCTGTACGGCAACCTCGCGGTCGACGGCGCGGTCGTCAAGACCGCCGGCGTCGAGGAGGCCCTGTGGACCTTCGAGGGCCCGGCGGTCGTCTTCGAGAGCCAGGAGGACGCCGTCGAGGGCATCCTCGGCAACAAGGTCAAGCCCGGCGACGTCGTCGTGATCCGCTACGAGGGTCCCAAGGGCGGCCCGGGTATGCAGGAAATGCTGTACCCGACCTCGTTCCTCAAGGGCCGCGGGCTCGGCAAGGCCTGCGCGCTGATCACCGACGGACGCTTCTCCGGCGGCACCAGCGGGCTGTCCATCGGCCACGCCTCTCCGGAGGCCGCGGCCGGCGGTGACATCGCCCTCGTCGAGGACGGCGACCGGATCGTCATCGACATCCCGCGCCGGGAGCTGCGCCTCGACGTGCCCGCCGACGAGCTGCGGACGCGCCGCGAGCGCCTCCTGAAGGAGCTCGGATCCTTCCGGCCCCGCGACCGGCACCGTCCGGTCAGCGCCGCGCTGCAGGCGTACGCCGCGATGGCCACGTCCGCCTCCACCGGCGCCGCCCGCGACATCTCCCAGCTCGGCGGCTGACCGCGGGCGATCGAGCCCGGCCCGCCCGAGACTCCACGGGCGGGCTTAGTGCTCGGCTCACGCGGGTGGCGACTCAGGCGCGGGTGGCGCCGACGAACTGCATCAGGCCGTACGCGCGCTGGCGCCGGGCGGTGAAGCCCCGGCCCCGGAGGGCGTTGCAGAGGTCGTCGGCGCCGAACATCCGGATGCCCGCGAGCCGCCCGAGCACGGAGCTGCCCATGCCGATGACGGGCAGCTCCGGCTTCCGAGTGGTCAGGAACACGGCCCGCCCGCCGGGCTTGAGCACGCGGGCGATGCCGTCGACCGCCGCCCACGGGTCGTCGAAGAGGTACAGGCCGCCGAAGCAGCACACCGCGTCGAACAACTCGTCACCGAACGGCAGGTCGGCCGCGTCACCACGGACGTACGCGACCTCGGCGGCGCCGTTCTCGCCCCGGGGGCTCGGCCGTACCGTGTCGGTCACGGCGCGGTCGAGCATGGTCGAGGAGGCGTCGACGCCCACGACGAGCCCGTGGCCCGTCATCCCAGCGGCCAGCGCCCGGGTGATGTTGCCGGGGCCGCAGGCCACGTCGAGCACCGTGCCGTCCGGGATCGCGGCAAGGTCCAGCCAGTCGCGGGCGAGGACGTACTCCGCCTCGATATCCGGGCCGAGCGGGCCCTTGAACACCCCGAACAGCACCGGCCGCCACAGGTCCTCGTAGATCTTCGGGAGGAAGCCGGAGCGCATCAGGCGCTGCGCGATCGTGTCGTGCGGCCGTTCCTCCTCGCCGAGCAGGTCGAGGTAGCCGTGCGACACGTCCGGCTCCGTGGGCGGCCGGTCCAGCAGCGGCAGGACGCGGTCAAGGGCGTTCGACCGGCCTCCCCCGCGCGCCTCGCTCATGGCTGCGGAGCCTCCCCGCCCAACGTGAGCCCCGTGTGGGCGGCCATGAAGGACAGCGTGTCCACGCTGAGGTCGATCGAGCGGCTGACGGCGCGGGCGCCGTGCCCGACCTCGGCCTCGTTGCGCAGCAGGATGGGGCCGCCGGCGTCGGAGGTCGCGTGCTGCAGCGCCGCGCACATCTTGCGGGCGTGCAGCGGGTCGACACGGGTGTCGCTCTCGAAGACCGTGAACAGGGTCGCCGGGTAGGCGACGCCGTCACGCACGTGGTGGTACGGGGAGTAGGAGTACAGCCAGCCGAACTGCTCGGGGTCCTCGGCCGAGCCGTACTCGACGTTCCAGGTCTGGCCGAGGCCGAACCGCTCGTACCGCACCATGTCCAGCAGGGGCGCCGAGCACACGGCCGCGGCGTACAGGTCGGGCCGCTGGGTGATCGCGGCGCCGACGAGCAGGCCGCCGTTGGACCCGCCGGAGACGGCGAGCCGGTCCGCCGTGGTCCAGCCGTCGGCGATCAGCTTCTCGGCCGCGGCGTGGAAGTCGTCGAAGACGTTCTGCTTCTTGTCCAGCATCCCGGCGCGGTGCCACTCCTCGCCCTCCTCGGAGCCGCCGCGCAGGTTGGCGACGGCGTAGATGCCGCCGGCCTCCACCCAGGCGAGGGTCCCGGCGGAGTACGCGGGGGTGAGGGGGACGTTGAACCCGCCGTAGCCGTACAGGATCGTCGGCCGGGGCGTGCCCTCGTCCGGCGTCGCGTCGGCCCGGGCGACGATGAGCATGCGCACCTCGGTGCCGTCCTTGGAGGTGTACGTCACCTGGCGCGCCTCGACCTCGGGAACGTCGACCGTGCCGGGTGCGGACGCCCACAGCGTCGTCTCGCCCGTCGTGGCGTCGAAGTGGTAGACGGACGTCGGTGCCGTGTGGTCGACGTAGCCGAACCACGCCTCGTGGCCGCCCTCAGGACGCTCGATGATCCCGCCGATCGTGCCCAGCCCGGGCACCGGCACCTCGCCGATCCGCTCCCCGGTCGCCAGGTCGTGGACGGTGATCTCGCTGATCGCGTGGCGGGTCCATCCGGCGAGGAGGACGGGCCGGTCCAGCTCGTCGAGGATCGCGAAGTCGGTGAGGACCGCCTCGGTGTCCTCGGGGATCAGGTCGCGCCAGGTGCCGCGCGACGCGTCGGCCGGATCGGCCACGCACAGCCGTCCCCGCGGGGCGTCCAGGTCGGTGAAGACGTACGCGCGGCCGTCCCGCCCGACGTGCACGCCGGTCTCCGCGTCCACGCCCTCCTGGACGACCCGCAGCTCCGGTGCGTCCGGCGCGGACCCGCTCAGGTCGGCGATCCACAGGTCGTTGCGCGGCGCGGTGCCCTGGGAGGAGGAGAGCGTCAGCCAGCGGCCGTCGCGGCTGACGCCGACGCCGTAGTAGTTGGTCTTCTCCCGTCCCTCACCGAAGATCATCACGTCGTCGGTCTCCGGGTCCGTCCCGACCCGGTGCAGGTAGACGCGGCGGTGGTACTGGTCCTCGCCCGCCGGCACCTGGTCGGCGGGGAGCCGGCGGACGTAGTAGTACGCCTCGCCGCCCGGGAGCCAGGCGATCGGGGTGTAGCGGCACCGGTCGATCGGGCCCTCGACGGTCTCGCCGGTGGCGAGGTCCATCACGTACAGCTTGGACTCCTCGTCGCCGCCGTGGGACAGCTGGTACGCCAGCAGGCGGCCCTCCTTGTCCGGCTGCCAGGAGTCCAGCGTCGTCGTGTGCGTCGGGTCGAGCGCCATCGGGTCGATCAGCGCCCGCTCCTCACCGCCGGCGTCGACCGTGTAGAGGACCGCGTGCTCCTGCTCCGCGGTACGCCGCATGAAGAACCGGCGCTCGCCCCGCCAGACGGGAGCCCCGACACTGCCGGCCCCGAGCAGTTCGCGCACCCGCGTCCGCAGCCGGTCCCGGCCGGGCAGACCGTCCACCTCGTGGTGGAACAGCTCGTCCTGGGCCGTCAGCCATTTCTTGGTATCGCCGGCGTTCGGATCCTCCAGCCACCGGTACGGATCGGCGACGCGATGACCGTGGATCTCCTCGACGATGTCCTGACGTTGCGCGGACGGGTACTGAGGTCGGCTCATGACCGCACTTTACGAGGTCGGCGGAGCGGCCCGTGCCGGGCGTGGCGGTTTCCCCCCGGTCGCCGCACCGAGAAAGATGTGGGACGCGTCTTTCCAGCTGATCGGGGGGAACAATGGAAGACACGATCGACCCACGCGGGCAGGCCTCGCGCGCGAGCGGTTCCTACGGCCGCCGGACGGCAGTGTTCGCCGCGCCGGCACTGGCCGCGGTCGGCCTCGCCGCCGGAGCCCTCGCGGGTGGCCCCGCAGACGCGCTCACGCCGCAGCCGCCGCACTCCACCACGTCACCGCAGCAGCACGCGAAACAACCGGTGCGTCCGGGCCACCCGTCGGAGCCGTCCCATACGCCAACCCCGTCGGCTCAGCCGTCGCATCAGGGGGGCCAGCGCTCCCGCGATACGCAGGGAGGGCACCGGTCCCCGGGGGCGGATGTCCGGCTGGTGTACGACCGGCCCGAGGCCGCCACAGGGGAGTCCGGGGTGATCTGGCGCTGGACGGTCGTCAACGAAGGGTCCACCAGGGCCAGCGACGTCGTCGCCACCCAGAAGATCACGTCCGGCCACAAGGTCCTCGGACTGTCCAAGCCCTGCGCGTCCGACCACGAGACCGTGGTCTGCCGCTTCGACACGATGGGCGCGGGAGAGAAACGCACCGGCTGGATCAAGACCTCGGGCAGCGTCAAGGGCGGCCCGCTGCACGTCGACGCCAAGATGACCTGGCGTGAGCCGCGCCCGGGTGCGGGGGCGGAGCAAGGAGGCCGCCACCCGGGTCACTGACCCGCCTCCCCCGGCCGCGCTTCCAGCCAATACCCCGATATGGGGTAGCGGGATCAGCATCTCAGCAGCCACACTGATTCCAACTCGGGTATCACCCGTGAGGAGGAGGTCCTCGTGTCGGGTGCGCTGGTGAGAAAGATGGTCAAGCCTCGTGCCGAGGCGCGCTGGAGCGTGGCCCGGGGGGCAGCCGGCGTCCGCGACACGGAGGCCGTCTGATGAGACAGGTCCTACTACTCAACGCGACATACGAGCCCCTGACCACCCTCCCGCTGCGGCGTGCCGTCTGTCTCGTCCTCCGGGAGAAGGCTGAGATCGTCCATCACGACACATCAGGAGCCCGGCTGCGGTCGGCCTCCGTCGTCGTCGAGATGCCATCGGTGATCCGACTTCTGCGCTACGTCCGGATCCCGTACCGACAACGGGTGCCGCTCACCCGGGCGGCCCTCATGCGGCGCGACAACTTCCGGTGCGCCTACTGCGGCCTTCGCGCGGAGACGATCGACCACGTCATCCCGCGCAGCCGTGGCGGCAAGCACGTCTGGGAGAACTGCGTCGCCTCCTGCATGCCTTGCAATCACCGCAAGGCCGACAAGCTACTAGAAGAGATCGGCTGGAAGCTGCACGTCGTCCCGGGCGTCCCGCGCGGAGCACACTGGCGGCTCATCGGCCTGGTCAACGACGGCGACCCGCAGTGGGCGCCGTACGTCTCCGAACCCGCCGCCTGATCCTCACCCACGCTTCCCGCCGAGGATTCTCCGGCCTCCATGCCCGATGATCCTCGGCGATCATCAACGTTCGGCGACGTGACGGACAGGCCGTGGCCGTCGTACTCTGTGGCCGTGCCACGCTACGACTTTCGCTGCCGCGCCTGCGGAGAGACGTTCGAGGTGTCCCGTCCGATGGCCGAGGCGTCGGCGCCCGCGTCCTGCCCTGCCGGGCACGACGACACGGTGAAACTCCTGTCCGCGGTCGCCGTCTCGGGCGGCGCCGCCGCACCCCCGCCGAGCGGCGGCGGCTGCTGTGGAGGCGGCTGCTGCGGCTGAGCACCGCGAGCCGCTTACCATCTGCGGGCGGCAGCCCGGTGCTGGTGATCCGAACTCCCGGCACCGAGTGACGTAAGCGGCGGCGGACGTGCCGCCGCCGCTCACGGCCCCCTTCTCCCCCGGACCAGGCGCCTCGCCGCCCAGCATCCGCCGTCCCGGGTGCCTCCTCCCGGACGACGCCGCCTGGCCGCGAGGCCTCCGCGGCCCAGGGTTCCTTCTCCAACCGGCCGCCGCCGCGTACGGACGGGTCGCCCCGCCAGGTCACCGCCCGTACGCGGACGGCTTTATCCGGCCGGGTCTTCGCCGCCGCCCACGGGCGGCCGTCCCAGCTGTTTCTCGAAGTAGACGGTGACGGTGCCTCCGGTGACCTTGCGATCGACCTCCCGCCAGCGGAACGAGCGGTACAGCGCGATCGCGGCCCGTTGCCGGACGGTGGTGTCGGCCCGGAGCACGCGGTAGCCGAGCTCGGCCGCGCGTTGCTCCAGGACCGTGACCAGCGCCGCGCCGTACCTCCGGCCCTGCAGGTCCGGCCGGACGCGCAGGCGGACCATCTCGGCGGTCACGTCGTCGACGCGCCGAAGCCCGCCGAGCGCCGCCATCTGTCCGCCGATCTCCCCGACGAGGAACTCCCCCCGGCCGCGGAGATAGATCTCCTCGATCCGGGCGAAGTCGTCGTCGTAGTAGACGCCGTCCCCCGGGTGCAGGCCCACCCGGAACAGGCATTCCTGGTGAAGGGTGAACGCCGCCGGGTGGTCGCGTGGGGTGTATCGCCGCAGACGGAGGTCCGCGAACTCCCACTCGGGCGGGTCCTGACGCAGCCGCCGCAGGCTTGCCGAGATCCCTCCCGGCAGGCGGGCCACAGGTCAGGCCTGCTTTCCGGCGATCCCCGGCGTCGCCGGTGCGGCGAGCGCGTCACGGAACTCCCGGGCCGCTCGGATGTCGCCGTACTGCGCGACCACGGCGGTGGCCAACTGGCGGGCACGGTGGATCACGATGTCGGTCCGGTGCGCTTCGGATACCCCGAGGATGGTCTCCTTCGCCGTGCGCAGCGCCTCTTCGGGCTCTCCTTCCTGGAGACGGCACGACGCCCGGTCGAGCCAGATGAGCGTGCGGTCGAGCTCCTCAGTCGCGGGGTACAGGGTCAGCGCCTTGCGCAGGGTCTCCTCGGCGTTCCCGTGATCACCCAGGTTGGTGTAGGTGTCGCCCATGTGGAAGGCCAGTTGGCGCTCGGTGTAGCCGAAGGCCGTGTCCTTCACCTGGTCCTTTGCCAGTTGGGAGAAGACCGCCTGGCCGCGTGCGAGCGCGCGCTTGGCGCTGGGAACCGCCTCCCCCCGGCCCCGCTTGACGAGCATGCCGAGGGCGCGCGCCTCGACGATCGGCGCCATCGCGCCGGCCACGCTCGGCGCACGGCCGGCCAGGTCCTGGGCCCGGCGTGCCAGGTGCAGGGACTCGCGTGGGTCGCCGTAGTACATCGGCACCAGCGCCTCGCGCACGCTCACCCAGGCGCGGAGCCCGCGGTCGCCGGTCTCGTCGGCGGCCGTCCGCGCGGTGCGGAAGAACGAGCGGGAGAGGCGGTGATCACCAAGGTCGATCATGATGACGCCGGACAGGCCGGACAGCTGCGCCGCGATGCGGCACAGCCTCTCCTGGAGTTCGATCGGCTGTCGCTGCTCGCACATCCGGCGGACCTCGCTGAAGTCAAGCAGGACGTCACAGAGCAGCCGCAGCGGCGGCGTCGACATGTACTGCTGTCCGTATCCCTGTACGGTCTCCTCCCACTGGTCGAGCATGGTCGGTGACACGGAGGCGTTGACCAGGGTGTCGTCCATGCGACGGCGGATGCCGTCCACCGCTCCCAGGATCTGGCCGTCGAGCACCACGCCTGCTCCGGCCAGGATCTGCAGGAGAGTTCGCCGAAGCACTATGTCCTCCTCATCTCCGTCCGTGCGGCCCGCCGGGTCTTCGGCGCGGTAGTGGACCCGGGAAAGGCGCGGACCGGAGGTATGTTCGAATTTGGTCGCCCAATCGCTGCTGCCCGTGATGACGTCTTGCGGCCTGATCACGCTGTCAGGCTCGCGAGCGCCGGTCGCCTGGGCGCCGGCCGGTCGGCGGTCGTGCCGGTTGCCACAGACGCACGGTCCTTGCAAGCCGAGGTCCGGTGGCTCGACTCGGTAGACGCTGCAGAGGTAGTGCAGATATTCGGGGCCCGGGCGCTTGTAGCCGCTCTCGTACGCCGACAGCAGCGTCTCACCGAGCTTCGGACAGGGCTTTCCCTCCAGCTCGTAAAGCGCCCTTACCTGCGCGACGACATCGGACAGGGCGATGCCGTGCGCCAGGCGCTGGGCTTTGATCTGACTGGTTCCAAAGATCGGCCCGCATTGATCGTGAATTTCCCTCGCGATATCCGGCGGCGCATGGCCCTGTGCCAGTCCACGGGCACGGACACGCCGCGCAGTATCAGCTTCTTTGCGAGGTGGATCCTGTTTGTGGGGATCTGTCGCTTCGTTTCTCGGGGGATCTGTCATTCCCGGCCTCCTTCGGGGGAAAGAGTCGACCGGATAACTCATGGCCACGGAGATGAAATCTCGCGTACGCAGCGTAACCCCGACATCGCAGTACGCCAACCGAATGAGTCAGAAAGGCAAGCGATACGGTCGCAGTCCCCATACCGGAGCGGAAAAATCTCCACCCGCGGTGGAAGAACTTCTACCCAAGTGGACAGATCGTTGTCTCCGGCCGCCCTGACGGCCCTTGACCCCCCCTGGACGGCTTGCGATTCTCGCAGCGCGTAACGAAGTGAGTTCATCCGGTGAGTCAGGGAGGCGCACACCGATGTTCGACCAACGTCGACTGGGATATCTCGAAGGTCTGGTGCACGAGTTAGGCGAACGCGGCCTGGTGGCCCGCGTCGTCCGCAGCCGCTCCGGCCCGGCGTTCTGCCGGGTCGTCAACCCGGAGGCCGCGAGCATGTCGGAGAACGTCATGTGCGCGCCGGCACCCGGAGCCCCTGACCAGCGGTCCTGGTTCTTCTGGTGGTCCTGGGGCGAGCCCATGCACGAGGTCGACGATCCCGGCGGCGCCGCCCTGAAGGTCGCCCGCGTCCTTGAGGCGCATAGCGCCTAGAGATCCCCCCGCGGAGCCTGTCACCACTGGCGCGGACCGACCGGCTCCGCGGGGCCCACACGCGGCGCGCATGCGCCGGATGGCGCAAGAGACGTCCCGTCGTCGCCTACGATCCATCGCGTAGGTTCGCCGGTCCGACACGGTCGCCCAGCACGGGCACCACCCGGGAGGATGTCTCGTGTTCGCGCGTCACCCGATGACGGCCTTGCCGTTCCTCAGCGGCAAGGGCACACTCACCGACGCCTGCACGGAGAAGCTCCCCCCCAACGTCACCCCGCCCCCGCCCAGCACGGGGTGCCGGTGGACGTGGCAGATCACGCACAACGTCCACGTCGCCAACTGGTACCACCAGTGGCTCGACGGGACGAGCCCGATCACCTGGGCCGTGAAGCTCGTCCTCACGATCGTGATCGCCTACGTCCTGCGCAGGCTCACGCACAAGCTCATCACCAAGGTCACCATGCGGATGGCCGAGGGCACGATGTCCGAGCGGCTCCGGGAGAGGACCCGCACGATCTTCGACGGCAGCCCCGTCCTGGTGAGCGAGCGGCGCCGGCAGCGGGCTGAGACGATGGGGTCGGTGCTGCGGAGCATCTCCTCCGTGATCATTGGCGGCGCCGCCGCCCTGACCGTGCTCGGCTATCTCGGGCTCGACCTGACGCCATTCCTGGCCAGCGCCAGCATCATCGGCGTCGCCGTCGCCTTCGGCGCGCAGAACCTCGTGAAGGACTTCCTCACCGGCATGTTCATGCTGCTGGAGGACCAGTACGGCGTCGGTGACGTGATCGACGTCGGGACCGCCAAGGGCACGGTGGAGGCCGTCACCCTGCGCACCACCCGCCTGCGTGACGTCAACGGCGTCGTCTGGTACGTCCCGAACGGGGAGATCAAACGGGTCGGCAACGAGTCCCAGAACTGGGCCCGCGTGGTCCTCGACGTCCCGGTCGAGTACGACGTCGACCTGGACAAGGTCCGTACGATCCTGAGCGAGACGGCCACCGCCCTGGCGGCCGAGCCGCCCTGGGACGAGGTCATCCTGGAGGACCCGACGGTCTGGGGCGTCCAGGCGCTCTCCGGCGAGGCGATCGTCGTCCGCGTCGTCTGCAAGACGGCTCCGGGCAAACAGTCCGACACCGCACGGGAGCTGCGAGAACGCATCAAGAAGGCGTTCGACTCGGCTGGCGTCGCGGTTGCGACGTTCAAGGAGGACACCTCGGCCGCGTAGGCTAGGGCACGTCATGGCACAAGAGGTCACTTTCTACGAAGCGGTCGGCGGTGCGGAGACCTTCCGCCGCCTCGTGCACCGGTTCTACGAGGGCGTGGCCGCCGACCCGGTGCTGCGCCCGCTGTATCCCGAGGAGGATCTCGGGCCGGCCGAGGAGCGGCTGCGGCTCTTCCTGATCCAGTACTGGGGCGGCCCGCGCACGTACGGCGAGCGGCGCGGCCACCCTCGGCTGCGCATGCGGCACGTCCCGTTCCGGATCGGCGAGGCCGAGCGCGACGCCTGGCTCGGCCACATGCGCGTCGCCCTCGAGGAGCTGGAGCTGCCCGAGCCGCTGGAGACGATGTTCTGGGACTACCTCGTCATGGCGGCGAACAGCCTGATCAACGCGCCCGGCTGACTCACCGCCGCGCGCCGGTCGCCGCCGGTGCGGCCGAGCGGGCCGACGCGCGCTCGGCCCGTACGGGGAGCAGCAGCCCCGCTACCAGGGGAAACGCCACGGCGACCGCGAAGGCCGTCCCGTAGTCCGACCCGGTGATCAAGGACCCGAGCACCGGTGGGGTCGCCGCGGCCAGGAGATTCTGGCCGGTGTTCTGGAAGCCGAGCGCCCGGCCGGCCCAGGCCCGCCCGGCGTACTCCGCCACGGCGGTGAAGGCCAGCCCGTTGGGCGTCACCGTGATCACCGCCGCGACGACGAGCACCGCCGAAGCGGCCCCCCAGCCCGTCAGCGCACCTGCCGCCAGGGCCAGCATGACCACGCCGATGGCCATGGACAGGACGCGCATCGGCCGGAGCCGGCTGCCCGCGCGATCGGACCAGTGGCCGACGGCCAGCCTGGCCACGGCCCCGCCGATCTGGGCGGCCGCCAGCAGCCGGCCTGCGGTGGCGGCGTTCCAGCCATGCGCGTCGACCAGGTAGACGAGGGCGAACGCGGACACCGTGAACTGCGGGACGACGAGCAGCGCGCTCGCCGCATGGATCCGCCACAGGACGGGAGTGCGGTACGGCGAGCGGCCTCCGTGCGGTTCGTCCCCTTCCGTACGGGCCGGGTCGCGGACGAGGAGGGCGACCAGGACCGCGGCGACGAGACAGCAGCAGGCGAGGAACACCAGTCCGCCCGCGAGGCCGGCGCCCGCCGCGAGCGGCGGCAGGACGACGGCCGCCAGCCCGACGCCCAGCGGCTGGCCGGTCTGGCGTACACCCATCGCGAGACCGCGCTCGTGGGCGGCGAACCAGCCGAGGATGAGCCGGCCGCTGGCCGCGTGGATGGATGCGCCGCCCGCTCCGGCCACGAAGAAGCACGCCCCGAGGGCGACCGGGTGGTGCACGGTGGCGGCGGCCAGCAGTGCGGCGCCTCCCAGGGCCAGGCCGGTCGCGAGGGTGATCCGCTCGCCCCAGCGGTCGGCGGCCATCCCCCACAACGCGAGGGAGACGAGGAGCCCGGCCACCGGGCAGGAGATCAGGGTCGCGGCCTGGCCGAGCGAGAGCCCGGCGTCGGCGCGGAGGGCGGGGATCAGGTAGGGAAGCCCGTACTGGTAGGAGCACCCGGCGATCATGGCGAGCAACCCGATCCCGAGGACCGACCACCGTCTGTTCATATGGTGATATTAGTCGACCAGTATGTGAGACGATCTCGGCTCACTCAGGGCGGGAATGCGACGCGCCATCGGCCCCTGACGGGGTCCGGTGGCGCGTCACCGAGGGGCGGTTCGTTACAGCGGCGGACGCTGGGCGAGGCTCGGGTCCTCACCGACCTGCGGGACCGAGAGGGTCCGCGCCTGCTGCGACGAGGACACGCCGGCCCAGCGGAGCAGGTCGGCGATCGCCCGCGCACGCTGCGCGTCCGGCAGCTTGGCGATCAGCCGGCCGCTGTGGTTCATGCTCGGCGCGACGTACACGGCCGAGTCGCGGCTACCCGGGCCGACACGGAACGGCTCCGCGCCCCACGGGTCGTTCTGGCCGTAGACGAACATCATGTGGGTCGCGTGCGTGCGGACCCACCGGTCGATGTCCTTCATCGCCGACGGGTCGAACCGCATCGGGATGTCGCTCGGCACATATGTCCGCGGCTGGTAGCTGCTCTCGTAGCGGAGCAGCGGGCGCAACTGCTTGAACTTCGGCGACGGCCAGCCGAGTTGCGTGCCCGCCTGGTAGTAGTACGGGATGAACTGCTCCAGGCCCTGGTCGGTGTAGGACAGGGTTCCGGAGATCGCGTCGAAGTAGGAGTAGATGGCGTCCGTCGAGGCGGTCGTCGCTGGGATGTCCGTGCACTCCGACTGCAGGTGGTACTGCCAGAACGCCCACTCGAAGTCCATGACCGAGTTCTCGAAGGCCCGGTCGACGGTCTTGAGGATCTTCCAGGTGTAGCCGGCCTCCTGGGCGTCGGCGGTCATCCGGGCGACCATCTGCGGGCGCCGCTTGAGGAGTTCGCGCTGAAGGCTCTCCAGGTTGGTACGGCACTTCGGGTCGGTGCCGACCGTCTTGAAGAACCGGTCGTACGCGCTGTCGTCGTTGTTGTTGACGTCATTCGGGGCCACGTAGGCGACGGTGCCGTCGACGTCCGACGGGTAGAAGCGCTTGTGGTACGTCGCGGTCATGCCGCCCTTGCTGGCGCCGGTCGAGATCCACTTGCCGTGGTAGATCGTCTTCAGCGCCTTGATCAGCCGGTGCTCGTCGGTGGCGGCCTGCCAGATCGTGTCCTTCTTCCACACCGCGGTCTCGGGCCGCGACGGCGTGAAGAAGCGGTACTCCACGGAAATCTGGTTACCGCCGACAAGCGCGGTCGGCTCCGACAGGAACATCGTCTCCGGCGTGTTGTAGCCGCTGGTGTAGAGGACCATCGGCCGGTCGGCCGACTTGTGCTCCAGCAGCGCGCGCTGCTCGAACCAGCCGCGCTCCGGGTGCCGATGGTCGATCGGCTGACGGTAGTTCAGCCAGAACCATCGGTACCCGGTAAGAGTGGAGGTCTTCTCCTCCACCGTCATGCCGGGAATCGCCTTGAGCCTGGCCAGGACGTCTTCATCCGCGGCTCGCACGGGCGCCGCGTGCGCGGTGCCGCCGACGCCGCCCAGCCCGGCGGCCAGCACCAGCGCCAGCATTCCTCGAGAGAGGTTGCGCATTCCTACCCCTTTTGTGTCGGATCGCGAGAATGCAACCGCGACATTACGGGGCAAAGAACGTGCAAAGTCCGATCTACGTGGGGTTCGTTACGGAACTGTCGCCCGCACCACGCCGTCACGCGGCGTATTGCTGGAGGAAGACCCGCTCACGCTCGTCGAATCGCCGGGTCCGGGCCGCCTTCAGGTCGTAGCCGACGATGACCGACGTCGCCTGCGCGTACACGTGCTCGTCGTCCCGCACCTCGTACGCCAGGCCGAAGCTGGCGGCACGGATCTCGGTCACCCGTGTCTCCACGCGGACCGGGTCGGGCCGCAGCAGCAGCGGCTGCCGGTAGTCGATCTCGTGTCGCGCGACGACGAGGCCGCGCAGCGGGCGGCGTCCCTCACGCTCCGGGTCGGTGAAGAACATCGCCACCCGCGCGTCCTCAAGGTAGGTGAGGTAACGGCAGTTGTTCACGTGCCCCAGCGAGTCGATGTCGCTAAAGCGCACGTGGAACTCATGCACGTGCTTGCGCGGCTCGGCGACGTGGCCGGTGTCAAGGGCAGGCTGGATCATCACTCGTCCATCTCGTGTCACGGAATCAGGGGACAGTCTCTCGCCTCCCTCGATGGACGACCGCGTCCGGGGCACCGATCGCCCTCCGACACGAAACATAGGTCGGATGGATCACTCTTCGAATCCCCGCACGTACCCCTGGACGGCCGATATCGCGATGTGATGTCCAGATGATCCGACCTCCTGGAGTATGCCGTGCCCTCACCCTCCCGCAGTGCATTCCTCCCTACCATCGCGATCGGGACCACCGCCATCGGTACGACCGTCCTGGGCTTCGCGACCGCGGAAGCGCTCCCCCTCCCGGCGGCGCACGCTGGTATGCGCTCAGAGCGCGAGTAGGCGGCGTGCGCCGCACTCCGAATACAACTGCCGGTACGTCAACTACTCTGCCCTGAGGACGGAGCTTGCCGGCTCGGTCCGCGAGGTCGTCGTTTATGCTCCCCGGACGCGGCTGGCCGTCGTGGCCGGGGTCACATCTCCCCGCCCCTATGTGGGGGTGGGGGTGGGCATGTTGACGAATACCCACGCCGAGCGTGCGCGATGGCGCACGTTGATCCCCGCGACGACGTCGGCGGGCTCAGCGAAGCCACACCGACGACAACAGAAGGTGTCCCGATCCGGCCGGTTGGCCCGATCGGTATGCCCGCACCAGGGCACGGGGCATTTCTGTGAGGTGTAGGCCGGATCCACCTCGATGAACGGCACACCGGCGCGGCGTGCCTTGTATTCGATGAACTCACCGAGTTGGTGGAAGGGCCAAGATGACAGTCGTGCTCGCTGGTCGCGGGAAACCGTGACCCGCTCGCGGATACCGCCCAGTTCTTCGACGGCGATACCGCGCTCGGTGCGTGCGGCGACAGCAACGACTGTCTTGGCGATCGTGTGGTTCACATGAGCCGCGTGCCGCGCCTCGCGGCGGGCGCGTTTCTTGAGGAGCTGTTTGGCCGAGCGGGTGCGCTTGGCCTGGATTTCCGCGCGTTTGCGGGCCTGCCAGCGCCGGTACCGCTGCAGTCTGCGGCCTTGGTGGTTGTCCCCGTCGCTGGTGGTGGCCAGGTTGACGATGCCGCGGTCCACCCCGATCCAGTCCTTCGGTGCGAACACCTCCGGCTCGACAACATCGATGGTGGCGATCAAGAACCACTTGCCGTCCCGGTGAACCAGATCGGACTCGCCCCGCCGGTGCTCGATCAGTTGCTTGAGCGCGCCTGGGGAACAGGCGAAGCGGATGTTCTTGATCCTGCCGTCTAGCATCCAGATCGAGACGGTCTGGGCGTCGTAGTTCCACGACAGGCAGCGGTCGTCGTAGGTGTGCGCGGCATCAAGGCGAAACACGATCGGCTTGGACGTGGCCTTACGCCGCCGCGTGGAGTCAGGACCGCCCAGGTTCCCGGCCCGGATGTTGGCCCGCAGCGTGGTGTAGGCGTCCACCACCCGCTTGATGATGTGCTGGGCGGCCTGGGCACCAAAGCCGCAGGCCTTCAGCTCGCCGTAACACAGCTTCCGCAGCTCACGGACCGACGCCCGCAACCCGAAGTGCTCGAACGCGACGGCGGACACCCGGGTGGCGGCTTCGTTGATCGCGGGCAGCGTTCGGTCAAGCGCCCGCGCCTGCACGGCATCCGGGGTGAGCTTGACCTGTACCACGACCTTCACGAACAGTGACCATAGCATTGCTTTACGTCAGATCGCGGTGTGTCGTGCACATGCTTGCGCGGGGCGCCGACGTGGCCGGGGGTCAAGGGCGGGCTGGGTCAGTCATCCATCTCGTGAGGCTGCGGGAAGCGGCTCCGTGGGCCGGCCACCAGTCTCCCGGTCCGGTCGCCGCGGGGTGCGCGCGGGGCGGGCTTCAGGAGGGGGTTCGGGAGTGTCACCGACCAAGGATCATCGGCCGATAGATCCGACCTCTTTGCGACTCAAAGCCATCATTCACCCCTTGACGTCGGATAGAGCGACGTGTTCCCCTCCTGGCGACGTACGTCAAGCCGAACACGATGTACGCCGAGTCTGGTCCGGTGATGGAAACGCCGCTGTCGGGTGCCCAGTCATTGCACGACATGCTGCTACAGAGCTGGGGTGGCACGATCCGGGTCTTCCCCGCGGTACCTTCCGGCTGGAAGGACGTGGCCATGCAGGAATGCGCACGGAGGGCGCGTTCCTCGTCACCGCCGTACGATGCGACGGCCGGACGGCCTTCATCCGCGTTCGCAGCCTGGCCGGCGAACCATGCCGCCTGGCCCCGGCGGCATGACCGGCCTGTACGAGGTGCGCCGCAACGGTAATGCCGCGAAGTGGCAGGAGAGCGGCGATGTCCTGAAGATCGACCTGAACAAGGGCGATGAGGCGCTCATCTATCCGGAGGGCACCCGGCCGGACACCCGGGTCACGCCGGTGACCGCTGCGGCCGCCCCGCCCTGGGGACTCTCGTGAGCCGGCCCATACGCCCCGGCTGCGGGCGGAAATGAACGACGGAAACAGCCCTCCCTTTCAGGGGAGGGCTGCACTCTTTTGGACCTGTCCTGACGTGCCGGCGCCAACGGCCGAAGCCGTACTGCCGACGCCGGTCTCAGCGGGTCAGCTTGCGGTGGGTGACGCGGTGCGGGCGGGCGGCCTCGGCGCCCAGGCGCTCGATCTTGTTCTTCTCGTAGTCGGCGAAGTTGCCCTCGAACCAGAACCAGTTCGAGCCCTCTTCCCACGCCAGGATGTGCGTGGCGATGCGGTCAAGGAACCACCGGTCGTGCGACGTGATCACGGCGCAGCCGGGGAACTCCAGGAGAGCGTTCTCCAGCGAGCTGAGCGTCTCGACGTCCAGGTCGTTGGTGGGCTCGTCGAGCAGCAGGACGTTGCCGCCCTGCTTGAGGGTGAGCGCGAGGTTCAGGCGGTTGCGCTCACCGCCGGAGAGCACGCCGGCCGGCTTCTGCTGGTCCGGGCCCTTGAAGCCGAACGCCGCGACGTACGCGCGGCTGGGCATCTCCACCTGGCCGACCTTGATGTGGTCGAGCCCGTCGGAGACGACCTGCCAGACGTTCTTGTCCGGGGCGATGCCGCCCCGGCTCTGGTCGACGTAGGAGAGCTTGACGGTGTCGCCGACCTTGAGCGCGCCCTCGTCCGGCTTCTCCTCGCCGACGATCATCTTGAACAGCGTGGTCTT
>JBJMIW010000266.1:0-3333 GCA_045806665.1 Actinoallomurus sp. | reverse complement strand
TGACCTTCACTGGGTCTCCTCAGCAGGGTCACCCCCGCGCTGCCGAGCCGTGGGCGAGCAACGACGGCATGACCGCCGCTGCTCACCAACCGACTATACGCGGGGAAGGCAACCCCAGTGGATGGTTACTTGTATCGGTAGACGATCCGACCGCGCGTGAGGTCGTAGGGGCTCAGCTCCACGACGACGCGGTCATCAGGCAGGATTCGAATGTAGTGCATCCGCATCTTGCCGCTGATGTGGGCGAGCACCTTGTGCCCGTTGTCGAGCTCTACCCGGAACATGGCGTTCGGCAGTGACTCGACGACGGTGCCTTCGATCTCGATGGCCCCTTCTTTTTTGGGCATGTCCTCCGCGCTTCGCTGATCGGTTCGTCAGGAGAACGGTCTCCGTTGGCTACCGGCGCACGCCAGCAGCATGCGGGCATGAGCTAACACGGGACCGACAAAGGAGTCTACGTCACACGCCACGAAATCCGAAATCCGCGTCCGGGTTCCGTGTCGGGAGCTCCGCTCTCCAGGCTCAACGCGGACCGGGCCGCGTTGATTCCGCCGCCGGGAGGCTACCGGCGCTTCGTGGGGGGGCCGAACAGACTGCCGGCGAGCATCACCGCGCCCCAGGGGCCGGCCACCCAGATCCACCATGGGTACGCAGGCCCCCCCGCCAGGACGGTCAGCAGCCAGATGACGACACAGATCAGGTTCACTGACACGTACGTCGCCCAGCCCGCCCGCATCCCGGCCCGGTAGACGCCACCCGACGGGCGCCGGTTCGGCGTCGACTGTCGGTACGCCGGCACCGGCAGTTCGTACATGTCCTCTTCGGGGAGGTCACTGGTCACCTTCTGCAGGTCACCGAGCGTCCGGGCGCGGTAGGCGAGGTCAAGGCGCTCGCTCAGCTCGTCGACGGCGATGCGTCCCTGAGCACAGTGCTCCCGGAGCGCCGCCGCGACCCGGTCGCGGTCGGCGTCGGAGGCTCGTATCTCAGGATTGAACGCCATCGTTGATCCTCTCCTCGAGGGCCCCCACGTCCCTTTACCTTGAGGCTACGCCGCGCCGCGTCGCTTTCCATCGCCGCGCCGACCGGGCCTTCCGCTCCAGGCTCACGCGCTCTTCAGGCGCTCTCCGCCGTCCAGTGCGGTGAGCACCCAGGGGCCGTCCTCGGTAACGGCGAACGTGTGCTCGAAGTGCGCAGAGCGGCGGCCGTCACCGGTGATGACGGTCCAGTCGTCCTCGAGCAGCACCGTCTCGGCCGTACCCAGGTTGATCATTGGCTCGACGGCAAAGCACATGCCCGGGACCAGCAGTGGCCCGCGGCCCGGGACTCCGTAGTTGGGAACGGCCGGGTCCATGTGCATCGCGGTGCCGATGCCGTGGCCGACGTACTCCTCGACGATGCCGTAGTCGCCCTGGCCGCGGACGTACGTCTCGACGGCGTGGCCGATGTCGCTGAGCCGACCGCCGACCTTCCCCGCCGCCAGGCCCCGCCAGAGCGACTCCTCGCAGACGTCGAGCAGCCGGCGCTCTTCCGGGGTGATCTCGCCGACGGGCACCGTCACGGCCGAGTCGCCGTGCCAGCCGTCGACGATCGCGCCGCAGTCGATGGAGATGACGTCGCCCTCGGCGAGCACTTTCGACGGGTTGGGGATGCCGTGCACGATCTCCTCGTTGATCGAGGTACAGATGCAGGCCGGGAATCCCTGATAGCCCTTGAACGACGGCGTCGCGCCCTCCGAGCGGATGGACTCCTCCGCGATGGCGTCCAGGTCCGCCGTCGTGATGCCGGGCTTCACGGCCTCCGTGAGCCGCTGAAGGGTACGGGCCACGACCAGGCCCGCCTGCCGCATCACTTCCAGTTCGCCGGGCGACTTGATCTGAATGGCCGGCTTATGCTTCTTCCACACTCTTTGCTCCGCAGGTAGATCCGGGGGCACGCCCGGCGAGATCCGGCCGCGCCTCCCCACCAGCGCTCACTGCCGCGCTCGCCTTCTCACTCACTTCGCGGTCGGCTCGTCCCTCACCGGCCACTCCGCTCGCTCGTCGGCTCGCCGCGGTTATTCGGTGAACGGGCGAAGCGCGGCGAGTGCCCGCTCGGTGACCTCTTCGACGGGCCCGGTGGCGTCCAAGCCGACCAGAATGCCCTCATCCGCGTAGAACGATGCGAGGGGCGCAGTCTGTTCCTGGTAGACCTCCAGGCGGTGCCTGATGGTCTCCTCGCGGTCGTCGTCGCGCTGGAAGAGCTCTCCGCCGCAGACGTCGCAGACGCCGTCCTTGGCCGGCGGATCGAACGCCACGTGCCAGATCCGCCCACACTTACGGCAGGTCCTCCGCCCGGACAGCCGGCGTACGACCTCGTCGTCGTCGACCACGAGCTCGAGGACGATGTCGAGCCGCTGGTCCATCTCGGCGAGGATCTTCTTGAGAGTCTCCGCCTGAGGGACGTTGCGCGGGAAACCGTCGAGCAGGAAGCCCTCCTGCGCGTCGTCTTCGGCCAACCGATCGCGCACCATCGCGATGGTGATCTCGTCGGGGACGAGATCACCGCGGTCCATGTACTCCTTGGCCTTGCGGCCGAGGGGCGTGTTGCCGCTCACGTTGGCGCGGAAAATGTCACCTGTCGAGATCTTCGGGACCGACAGATGCGATGCGATGAACTGGGCCTGCGTCCCCTTGCCCGCTCCCGGGGGGCCCACGAGCACGATACGCACTACCGCAGGAAGCCCTCGTAGTTACGCTGCTGAAGTTGGCTCTCGATCTGCTTCACCGTGTCCAGCCCCACACCGACCATGATCAGGATGCTGGTGCCGCCAAACGGGAAGTTCTGGCTCGCTCCGATGAGGCCAAAGGCGACCATCGGCACCAGCGCGATGAGTCCCAGGTAGAGCGCACCGGGTGCGGTGATCCGCGTGAGCACGTAGTCGAGGTACTCGGCGGTCGGCCGGCCCGGGCGAATGCCCGGAATGAACCCACCGTACTTCTTCATGTTGTCGGCGACCTCAGTGGGGTTGAAGGTGATCGCCACGTAGAAGTAGGTGAAGAAGATGATCAGCAGGAAGTACAGGGCCATGTAGAACGGGTGATCGCCCTTGACCAGGTACTTGCTGATGAAGGTGCTGACCGGGTTACTGCTGTGCCACATCTGCACGATCAACTGCGGGAGGTACAGCAGCGACGAGGCGAAGATGACCGGGATGACACCGGCCTGGTTCACCTTCAGCGGGATGTAGGTCGAGGTGCCGCCGTACATCCGGCGGCCGACCATCCGCTTGGCGTACTGCACCGGGATGCGGCGCTGCGCCTGCTCGACGAAGACCACGCCGGCGACGATCGCGAT
>JBJMIW010000265.1:0-3751 GCA_045806665.1 Actinoallomurus sp. | reverse complement strand
GCCCTGGTTGAACAGGTCGGTCTCGAGGAAGACCTGGCCGTCGGTGATCGAGATGACGTTCGTCGGGATGTACGCCGACACGTCGTTGCCCTTGGTCTCGACGATGGGCAGGCCGGTCATCGAGCCGGCGCCCATGTCGTCCGACAGCTTCGCGCACCGTTCGAGGAGCCGCGAGTGCAGGTAGAAGACGTCGCCGGGATAGGCCTCACGGCCTGGCGGACGGCGCAGCAGCAGCGAGATCGCGCGGTAGGAATCGGCCTGCTTGGACAGGTCGTCGAAGACGATCAGGACGTGCTTCCCGTTGTACATCCAGTGCTGGCCGATCGCCGAGCCGGTGTACGGAGCGATGTACTTGTAGCCTGCGGGCTCCGAGGCGGGAGCGGCCACGATGGTCGTGTAGTCCATCGCCCCGGCCTGCTCCAGCATCGCGCCCACCTGCGCGATCGAGCTGCCCTTCTGGCCCACCGCGACGTAGATGCAGCGGACCTGCCTGTCCGGGTCGCCGCTCTCCCACGCCTGTTTCTGGTTCAGGATCGTGTCGATGGCGATGGTCGTCTTGCCGGTCTGCCGGTCGCCGATGATCAGCTGCCGCTGACCGCGGCCGATCGGGGTGAGCGCGTCGATGGCCTTGAGGCCGGTCTGCAGCGGCTCGTGCACCGGCTGGCGCTGCATGACGCCGGGGGCCTGTACCTCCAGCTCGCGGCGCGCTTCGGCCTCGATGCGGCCCCGGCCGTCGATCGGGTTGCCCAGCGCGTCCACCACACGGCCGAGGTAGCCGTCCCCGACCGGCACCGACAGCACCGCGCCGGTACGCCGTACGGGCTGGTCCTCTTCGATGTTGGAGAAGTCGCCCAGGACGACCACACCGATCTCGCGCACGTCCAGGTTCAGTGCGACGCCGCGCGTGCCGTCCTCGAACTCGACGAGTTCGTTCGCCATGACCGACGGCAACCCCTCGACGGTCGCGATGCCGTCGCCGCTCGTCAGGACGGTGCCGACCTCCTCCCGGACGGCCGCGGGCGGCTCCGCGTTCCGGACGAAGCGTTCGAGGACGGCCCGGATCTCCTCCGGCCGGATCGTGAGTTCCGCCATGCCGAATCGTCTTCCCCGAGTGCCGATGCGCTGCGTAGCCCGCGAGCGAACCCCCGGGTGACGTCTCGGCGCTCTCGGCGACGGGGCGGCGCGGTCCACGAAGCGGTGTTGCGCCTGCTCACCCACCCTACGTCCGCGAACCGGCCCCGGCCGGTCCGCCCCCGCTCGACGCGGCACCAGCCGGTCTTGAGGTCGACCGGCTGCTCGGCGGTGAGGATACGGCGCACCTCCTGGGCGAACTCGGCATCGACCAGGACGTCGTAGCGGTCGGCGATTATCGCGGGTACGGCGGCAGGCCTTCGCCGCCGTACGACGTAGGCGATCACGGCCCACACGGCGCCCAGCAGCCAGCCGAGCAGGATCGCCGACCCCAACGCCCACCCCGCCCACTCAGTGGGCGCGGCGGCGGTGGATCAGGTACCGGGCCAGGAGCACTGCGCCCAGACCGGCGAACACGTAGACCTGGTATCGGGCGATCTGCTGATGCAACGACCCGATGTGGCTGCCCGCCGCGTACCCGAGCCCTGCCCACAGGACCACCCACAGCACCGCGCCCAGGGCGTTGAAGATCAGGAAGCGCCACCAGGGGATGCCGGTGGTTCCCGCGATGATCCCATTGGCCTGGCGGAGACCTTCGACGAACCGGGCGACGGTCACCACGAGCGAACCGCGGCGGACGAAGAACTTCTGCGCGCGCTCGAAGCGCTCGGGCGGGAGCAGCACATGGCGGCCCCACCGGTGGACCAGGCGGCGGCCGCCGATCCGGCCGATCAGATAGCCGACGTTGTCTCCGGCCACGGCCGCGGCCACCGCGATCACGCCGAGGATGACGATGTTCAGTCGCCCGACCCCGGCATAGGTCGACGCGGCGATCAGGACCGTCTCACCCGGAGCCGGAACGCCGAAGTCCTCCACGAATATGAGCACGCCGACTGCGAGATAGCCGTAGTGGTCGAGCAGCGGGGCCAGGTAGGCCAGCGGACCGGGAAGCGGCGGCGCCATGCCCCCTCTGTACCCAGCAGTTCACCCGGACCGCCTTGTTGGCCCCGTAGCCCTCGCGGGAGCGATCACGCGGCTGTGATCATGCCTCCTCGAGCGCCTCACCCAATCCTCTGACCAGCTTGCGATGCTGCTGGTCGGCGAGCAGGTGCCCCGTACCGACGACCAGCGCGATCGGCCACTCGATCACTTCCAGCGTGGCGAGGAGGCCCAGCGCGGCGTAATAGACCAGCCTCTCGGGCGGAGGCAGGGTCACCTCTCCCAGCACGGGCAACCGCACATCCCGCCCAAGCCACTTCTCGCACTTGTCGACCTTGTCGACCGCCGACTCCACCATGGCAGGGCACCTTCGGCTCGGCATCGCCGTCACCAGGGACCTACCCCCTGACGCGCGGCCTCACGCTCGAAGACCCGGACGCCAAAACCGTTTGCCCGGTACGCGCGGTGGTCGTCAAACTCCTGCGGTGTCCGACACGCGAGGTACGGACGGACGCGGGCATCGACGCAGGGCTGGTGCGGCGGCTTATCGCGGCGCAATTCCTCCGCTGGAGCGATCTGCCGGTCAGGCCGGTCGAGGTCGACGGGTGGGAGAATCGCGCCTACCGGCTCGGCGAGGAGATGACGGTACGGCTGCCGACCGCGGCGGCCTACCCGCCGGCGGTCGACGGCAGCGACACAGAGAAGGCGGCGGTGTGGGACGCCGCCCTGACGGCCCGGTGGACCGGCCCGCCGATGTGGTTCCACGGCGACGTCGCCATCGGCAACCTGCTGGTCGAAGAGGGCAGGCTCATCGAACACGGATATCATGGTCCTGCCGTCCTCGACGACCGAGGACGGCAGGACCGGTAACGATGTCCTGACCTGCCCCGTCTTCGAGGACGGTCTCACCGTCCAGAGGCCGTTCAGCCGCAAAGGCCCCCGGACGACGTCTCCGGCAAGGAACGAGTGATCACCATCGCTATGGTTTCTTCCTGCCTGGGAACAAGGTCAGTCCCCTCATCGTCACCGGCTGACCCGCAGAAAGAGCCCCGTGAAAATCCCCCGCGATCTGAGACAGCTTGCCCGGCGTGCCGAAGCCGCCGGATGGACCATCACACTGACAAGCAACAACCATCTTGCCTGGAAGCCGCCGTCAGGCCGGACCGTGTTCTGCCCGTCGACCCCGTCGGATCATCGCTCCGTTCAGAACGTCATCGGCAAGCTGAAGCGGGCCGGGCTGCAGACCCGATGACCCGGCCCACGGCAGAGCCATCACCGACTCAGGCCTGAAGACCGCCGGCTCGGACGAGGCCTGGTGCCCGGCCGCCCCGGTGGACGACCTTGTCCGCCGGAAGGTCGCCCGGTCAGGTGTCCCAGGGGGGAACGATGACCCACAGCGCCTCGGCGGTGGTGACTGGTCGGGGTTGAGCCAGCACTGCGAACACTGATCATGCAGGGTCTACGCGACCGCGCCGGGAGCGGGTGACAGGTGCTCGTGCACGGCGAGCCGGCGCGAGCCATGGCGTTCGAAGAGACGACCTTGTTCACCAGCAGCATGAACGCGTAGCAGATGACGATGACGAGCAGGCCGAACGCGGCGTACACGAGACCGCGTACGACGTCGTTGTCCCGATCGTCTCGATGCCGTAGGGCTCGACGTCGGTGGCCTTCGGCCGGGCGG
>JBJMIW010000264.1:0-8931 GCA_045806665.1 Actinoallomurus sp. | reverse complement strand
CACTGGCCGGCCGCCGGGAGGGGTTCGACATCGCGGCCACCGTGACGACGATCGTCACCGACGACCTGGCGACCGCGCTCGAGTTCGCCAAGATCCCGCTGGCCTTCTACATCGGCGGCATGGGGGCCAGGGACCGGAACTTCCACCTCGACCTGATCGGCCGGCTCGGGTACGCCGAGGAGGCCGCGCGGGTGCAGGAGCTCTTCCTCTCGGGCCGGCGCGACGATGCGATCAAGGCCGTGCCGGACGAGCTGGCCGACTCCATCTCGCTCCTGGGCCCGATCGGCCGCATCAAGGAGCGCCTGCAACTGTGGCGGGACTCCCCCGTCACGACGCTGCTCATCGCCGGGGTCAAGGACGCGCCGACCCTGAAAGCGATCCGCGACCTCGTCCAGCCCTGAGCGCGCGGTCCCTCAGTTCCAGGCGCGCGAGAGCATCCACGTGCCGGTCGCCTGGTCGTGGCGTAGCTCGTACACGCCGACCGTCCGGTCCGGGGTCGCCTCGACGCGCCAGAACTCGCGCTCGCCGCCCTCCGGGGCGTCCGGATGGCGTTCGTGCCACCAGTCGCGGGTGGTGACCCAGCGGTCCAGCACCCGGAGCACGGTGTAGAGGCGGCCGCGCCAGACGAAACGCGAGGGTCTGCCGTCGGTGAGCCAGACCTCGACCGGGTCGCCGTAGACCCGGCTCATCGCCCGCGGCCCGGCGCGTCCGCGCGCCGCCCATCGCTCGGTCCGCCCACGGGGGCCGCCCACCTTCCGATCGGTGACAGGGAGTGAGCCTGAGGGGAAGGCAGGCGACAGACTCGAACGTACGTTCGATGGACGGCCTCGTCAAGACCTCAAAAGGAACCTCCGGCGGTGCTCAGCGGCCGAGCGCCTGCGCGATCGACTCGGCGGCACGCCCAGGGTCGGCCGTGTCCGCCTGGCCGCCCCCGGCCCAGAGATACGACCAGCGGAGGCGGGACATGGGCATGGCGACGACCAGCACGCTCTGCCCGCTGGACGGGTCGACCACGCGCAGCATGAGGTCCTCGGTACCGACCAGGACTCCTTGCAGGCCGCGCGCCTCCACTTCGCGAGCGAGCGTCTCCAGGTGACGGCGCCGCGGCCCGGATGTGGAATCCGCACTGGCGGCCATGAGATGCCACCCCTCTCGCGCTTGGACGATAGGGCCGGAAGGGGTACGCCCTGGGGCGTTCAACAGGTAAGGTGCCATCCGGTGTGGCGAAAGGTGCCCGGACGGCGACGGTGAGTGACCTTCCCTGTCAGGATGTCCTCCCCAACTTTTACGTGCAAGTATTTTCGGACAAACAGATCAGACGGATTCGGCATCACCTGTGCACAGTTCCACGGCCCCGACGCGGTCCGGGCGCGGGTTTCGGCCCCACCCCGTCGCCCACCATCGGTCCCCTTTCTTCTCGCGCAACCCGCAGGACGCTCGCCATGGAGGTGCCCGTGTCCGATGGCCGTAGTCCAACCGTCCGCCGCCGCCGGCTGGGAATGGAACTGCGCAGGCTCCGCGAAGCCGCGGGTCTGATGATCGAAGACGTCGCCAAGCACCTGGAGTGCTCGATGTCGCGGGTCAGCCGCATCGAGACCGGCAAGTCCGTGGCGCGCATCCGCGACGTGCGCGACATGCTGGACCTGTACGGCCTGCCCGAGGGCTCCCAGCGCGAGCAACTCCTCGGCCTGGCCAAGGACGCCCAGCAGCGCGGCTGGTGGACCGAGTACGAGGCGGTCCTGTCCGCTTCCGCGGGCCTGGACACCTACATCGGCCTCGAAGCCTCGGCCGCGTCGATTCGAACGTTCCAGACCCATCTCATGCCCGGCCTGCTGCAGACCGAGGAGTACGCCCGCGCGCTCATCAAGGCCGGCCGGCCCGGCGAGTCGCCGGAGAACGTCGACCGGCGCATCGCGCTGCGCACCCGCCGCCAGGCCATGCTGCACGACGCCGGGGCGCTCGAGCTGTGGGCCGTGCTCGACGAGGCGGTGCTGCGCCGGCCGATCGGCGGGCTGACCGTGATGCGGGCCCAGCTGATGCGGCTCCTGGACGTGGGCGAACTGCCCCGTGTCACCATCCAGGTGCTGCCGTTCGCCCGGGGCGCCCACCCCGGTGTCGACGGCGCGTTCACGATCATCGGCTTCCCCGACCCCACCGACCTGGACGTCGTCTACATCGACTGTCCCGCCGGGAACATCTTCCTCGAGAAGGAGAAGGACGTCCGCCGGCACACGACGTGGTTCGACCATCTGCGGGCCGCCGCGTTGCCGCCCGATGAGTCGGCCGAGTTCATCGCGGTGGCGGCGGACGAGTTCAAGAATGCGTCCCCGTACCCGCGGGGGTGATTCACGCACCAGGGAAGGAGACCAGGGGATGAGTGGCCACCCCGATCTCATAGACGTCGGCTGGCGGAAGAGCAGCCGTAGTTCCAACAACGCCGACTGCGTCGAAGTCGCCGTGCTCGGCGACGCGGACGACGACTGATCTGGCACCTCCGCCGAGGACGGCCGCGGGAGTCCGCTCCCGCGGCCCACCGAGCGGACGCTCAGGGGAGCGGAGCGAGAGACCTGCCGGAGTTACAGTCGAGCGGTACCGCTGTTGATCCAAGGAGATCGCATGCTGCCCTGGTCGGCCGACCTCGCCGGACGCATCGACGAGCACGAGTTCACGAGCGAACTGCTGCGCGGCAACCCCCTCGGCGATCCCCACGAGCGGCCGTTGTGGGTCTACGTCCCGCCGGGATACGACGACGAGCCGGACCGCCGCTACCCCACCGTCTACGTCATTCAGGGCTACACCGGATATCTGCCGATGTGGCGCAACCACACGCCGTGGCGGCAGCCCTTCCCCGAACTGGCCGACCAGGTCTTTGCCCGCGGCGAGGTTCCGCCCCTGATCGTCGTCTACGTCGACGCCTGGACGGCGCTCGGCGGCAGCCAGTTCCTCGATTCCCCCGCCACCGGGCGCTACCACTCGTACCTGTGCGAGGAGATCGTGCCGTGGGTGGACGCGAACTACCGGACCCTCGCCGACCGCGGCCATCGGGCGATCAGCGGGAAGTCCAGCGGCGGCTATGGCGCGATGATCACCCCGATGCTCCGGCCCGACGTGTTCGGCGCGCTCGCCACCCACGCCGGTGACGCCCTCTTCGATGTCTGCTACCGCCCGGAGTTTCCGGCGAGAGCCCGCGCGCTGCGCGACGCGTACGACGGGTCGATCGAGAAGTTCCTCGCCGACTTCCGCGGCCGCATCGCCGGCACCAAGGAGACCGACTTCCCGCTCATCGAGATGTACGGCTATGCCGCGGCGTACTCCGCCGACGAGGACGGCACTGTTCACCTGCCGTTCGACGACACCGGCGCCGTCATCCCCGAGGTCTGGGAGCGCTGGCTGGCGTGGGACCCGGTGCTGATGGCGCGGCGCCCGGAGTACGCCGAGGCGCTGCGCTCGCTGCGGGCCGTCTGGATCGACGCGGGCAGCAAGGACGAGTACCACCTCGATTTCGGCGCCGTCGCCTTCCGCCGCGCGATCGCGGCCACCGGCCTCGAGGACGACGCCGTGCACTTCGAGCTGTTCGAGGCGGGCCATGCCGCGATCGAGTACCGCTACCCGCTCGCCCTCGCCTGGCTCGCCGAACGCCTCGCCCCCTGACCGCAGTCGCCGTCGCCGGGATCGGCGCGGTCAGCCCTCCGGCAGGCTCGCCCGGAACAGAACGCCGGATCCGCCGACCTCGATCGGTCCGCCCCGGTGCTCGGCGAAGGCGGCCCGCCCTCGGGCCAGCTCGGTCGTCCGGCCGTCCCGGCGCAGCTCCACCCGGCCGTCCCCGCACAGCAGCAGCTGCGGGCCGCCCGCGGGCAGCACCGCGCCGTCCGCGGCGTCGACGCGGGACAGCCGGAACTCCGGTGCCGGCGTGAGGTAGACCTCCTCGCCGGCCGTTCGGACGGCGTCGAGCACGTCCGGGCGGCCGGGTTCGAACGAGGCGACGTTCAGGAGCTCCGCCACGTCGACGTGCTTGGGCGTCAGCCCGGCCCGCAGCACGTTGTCCGAGCCGGCCATGAGCTCCACGGCCGTCCCGGAGAGATAGGCGTGCGGGACGCGCGGCGGGACGTACATCGCCTGTCCGGGCGCGAGTCGCACCTCGTTCAGCAGCATCGCCAGGATGACGCCCATGTCCGCGGGGTACCGCTCGGCCAGCGCGGCGTACGGCTCCCCGGCCACGGCGGCGGCCTCGGGCACGACCCGCTCCGGCTCCGGCCAGGTCAGCACCTCCCGCACGGCCGCGCGTACGTCGCCGACGGTCAGCAGGTCGGCGACCGGACGCAGCGCCGGGACCTTGCCCAGGAGCTCGGCGCTCTCGCGCGGGTCGCGCACCCCGCACAGGGCGTGCACGTCGGTCAGCGCGCACAGCAGCTCCGGCTTGGGCCAGTCGTCCTTGTAGTTGCGCGCCGGGTCGCCGGGCGGGGCCTCCTCGGCGGCGTACCCGCGTTCGGCCTGCTCCCGGTCCGGGTGGACCTGCAGGGAGAGCGGCGCGGCGATCGCGAGGACCTTCAGCAGGAACGGCAGTCGCGGCCCGAAGCGGGCGAGGGCGGCGAGCCCGAGCGTGCCCTCCGGGTCGGCCGCGATGTGCTCGTCCAGGGACGGACCGGCGGGCAGGCGCGACGGCGCGGCCGGGTGCGCCCCGATCCACAGCTCGGCCTGCGGCCGCGCGGTGGGCGAGGGCCGGCCGAGGAGGTCGGCGATGACGGTGTACGACCCCCAGGCGTATTCCTGGACGGGGTTCTCCAGAACGTGCATCGGTCAGACGAGCTCCCGGTCGTGGGCGAGGGCGGCGGCGCCGAGGAGGCCGGCCTCCGCGCCGAGTTCGGAGGGGACCACGGTGACACGCCGGACGAAGGCGAGGCCGGCGTAGTCCCGCATGGCGCGGACGAGGGGCGGTTCCAGCACGTCCCAGGACCGGGACACGCCGCCGCCGATGACGACGCGGTCGAGGTCGCAGAGCGCGGCGGAGGACGCGATGCCGGCGGCCAGGCCCCGGCCGGCACGCTCGAAGGCCGCGAGCGCGACCGGGTGACCGGCGCGCGCGTCGGCCGCGAGGACGGCGCCGTCGGGGGCCGCGTGCGTCCAGCCGTTGCCGAGCGCCCAGCGCACCATGGCGGGGCCGGAGGCGAACGTCTCGACACAGCCGCGGGATCCGCACGGGCACGGCTCACCGCCGAGGTCGACGACGGTGTGCCCGATGTGCCCGGCGTTGCCGGTCGGCCCGGCGTACACCCGCCCGTCGAGGATCAGCCCGCCGCCGACGCCCGTCGAGACGACCATCCCCAGCATGGCCCGGCTGCCGCGGCCCGCGCCGTGGCGGTACTCCGCGACCGCGCCGGCCACCGCGTCGTTCACGAGCGTGACGGGCGGGTCGCCGAGCAGGGCGGCGAGCCGGTCGCGTACGGGGAAATCCCGCCACGACGGGATGTTCACCGGGCTGACGGTGCCCGCGACGGCGTCGAGCGGCCCGGCGCAGCCGATCCCCGCCGCCGTGACGGTCTCATCGCCCATGGCCTCGCCGACGGCGGCGGCCAGGGCGGCCCAGATCGCCTCCGCGTCACCGGGCGGGGTCGGGCGGAGGGCGCGCCCGCGCAGCCGGCCGTCCGGCTCGACGAGCGCGGTGGCGAGCTTGGTGCCGCCGATGTCGACGGCGAGGACGGCGTGTCCGGGCGGTCCGTCCGGGACCACCCCTGTCGTCGCGGGGACGACGCCGGTCATCGGCTGCGCGGCGTGGAGACCCCGGCCGTCAGGCCGGGGAGGAAACGCCGCTCCCTCCTCAGATTGTCGGCTGTCGCGCCTGCGGGCATACCGATCACACGGATGTGAACGCGGCCAAGAACATCGCGGCAGGACGTGCCGTGACAGCGCGGGGAGCCCTCCAGCCGCCGGGCGGGGCTGTGAACCGCGAACCTCAACCTGTTCCCCCTTCCGGATAGGGCGGGCTGGAATCCCCCGCCTCCAGGCGAGGGAGGACGTCAATTCGCAGCTCCAGCACCCGCACACCATAAGGCCCGAGCACGATCTCTTCATCTCCGGCACCGCCGTCGCCGGCCACGAGCGGGCGGACGGTGAGCTCGGTGGCCGCCTGGCCGACGAGTACGGCGAACCGCGTGCCGTCGGAGCGGACCAGGACGTCGGCCGACACGCGCGGGTCCTCGACGCGTACGGCGCGGCGCACCCCGGCCAGCTCCGCCAGCGCATCGTAGATCCGGTACGTGGGCTCCGGGTTCGCCCGAGGCGTGACGGCCGCCATGTGCTCCAGCGGATAGGTGCAGAGCACAATCCACCCCGCGCCGCAGCGCCGCCGCAGCAGCGCGGGCCGGCCGTGGCCGTCGACCGCGACCACCTCCGCGGTCGTCGGCCGGACCGGCAGGTAGGCCCGGCTGTGCTCGGTGCCGCCGGCGCGGAACGTGAGGGTGGTGCCGCTCTTGAGCGGGGCCAGGTCCCTGGTGAGGGCGAGCTGGACCAGGTCGTCCTCGATCGGGTCGGTCAGCCCGTACGTCAGCCGGTGCTCGACGCCGAACATCGCGTTCATGTGGGAGTACCACGGGCCCCGCTGGCCGCCGTGCGGTCCCGCCGAGTACGAGACGTACACGACCGCGCCCTCGCGCGCGAGCTCCTCCAGCCGGTGCCAGCCGGGCGCGGTCAGCTGCTTGGCCGACGGGACGAGGTAGAGGCGGGCGTCGCCGGCGATGCCGTCGACCTCGCGTGTGAGGCCGGGGGCCAGGTCCGCCGCGCGGGCGGCGACGTACGCCTGCCGGAGGGTGGCGAAGACGTACGTGCGGTCGTCCGGCTCGGTGAACGGGAAGGCGCCCTCCAGGACCTCCGGCACGACCAGGGCCGTGTCGGTGTCCGCCCGGGCGCAGGCCGCCAGGTCGAGGTCGGCGAGGGTACGGGCGAAGTCCCGCATCTCCGCCAGGACCGGTTTGGGCGTGCCGTCGGCCGTGGTCAGGCCGAAGTGCAGTTCGAACGGATGGTGCCGGTACGGCGGCTGGTCGACCAGGTCGAAGTCGGTGTTGTTCCAGGCGATCCAGCCCGTCGCCCCGGCCAGGAGGCTGTTGTAGAGCACCTGCCGGTAGTAGTGCGCGGCCTTGTCGTCGGCGACGAAGTCGGAGGAGCAGCCGAACTCCTCCAGCACGACCGGCCGCCCGAACGCCCCCGCCAGCTCGCAGACGAACGCCGCGCCGTAGTGCTGCCGGACCAGGTCGTCCTCCATGCGGTACACGTGCGGGCCGACGAAGTCCGTCAGCGCCGCCAGCGCGCGGACGGAGAAGCCGTTGTCGACGCCGGTGACCTCGACGCCCCAGGCGCCGTCGCCGATGGAGACCGGTTCCTTCGCCCCGGCGGCGCGGACCGCCTGCACCATGAGCTGCGCCCAGCTCGTCACCTGGTCGGCCGGGGAGGTGCCGCCGTAGATGGGCATCTCATTGGTGATCAGCCATCCGGCGATCGCCGGATGGCCGGTGAACCGCCGGGTCATCTCCTCCGCGAACCAGGCCTGCCGGGCCACCATCCATACGTCGGCGTACAGGTCCCGGCCCTGTCGCCAGGGCGGGTCCCAGTTCTCCCCCGACATGTGGCCGACGATGAAGGTCGGGATCGTGCGCATCCCGTGCTCGGCATGCGCCTCCAGGAAGTCGGCGTAGCGCTCGACGAGGGTCGCGTCGACGCGGTCCGGCTCGGGCATGAAGTCGGGCCAGTAGAAGAACGACCGGGTGACGTTCAGCCCGTGCTCGGACAGCAGCCGGAGCTCGTCGCGGACGACCCCGGCGTCGTACGACCGCCACATCAGGGGGCCGCCGGTCCGGGACCAGAAGTTCGCGCCCAGCCACGCGGGGCCGGGCAGCTTGCGGAAGTCGCGTCGCATGGATGAGCCTTTCAGGACTTGACGGCGCCCGCGGTGAGCCCGTGGACGAGGAAGCGCTGCAGGGCGAGGAACCCGACCACCACCGGCAGGCTGATGACGAGCGAGGCGGCCATCACCTGGTTCCAGTAGACGTTCGCCTGGGTGGCGTAGCCGCGCAGGCCGACGGCGAGCGTCCGGGTCGAGTCGTCGGTCAGCGCCGAGGCGAACAGCACCTCCCCCCAGGCCGTCATGAACGCGTAGATCGCCACCGCTACCACGCCCGGCGCGGCGACCGGCAGTACGACGCGCAGGAGCGTCCGGAGCGGCCCGGCGCCGTCGACGCGGGCGGCCTCGTACAGGTCGCCGGGGATGCTCTGCAGCCCGGCCATGATGGTCAAGAACGCGAACGGCCACATCCGCCAGATCGCGATGACCACCACGGCCGCGAAGCTCCGGTCGCCGAGCAGCCAGAACGGATGGCCGTGCGCGAGCTTCAGCTCGTCGGACAGCAGGGCGTTCACCATGCCGGTGCCCCGCTGGAACATGAACCGCCAGGTGATCACCGCGGTGAACACCAGCAGCGCGTACGGGACGAGGTACAGCGTCCGCAGCGCCGCTCTGCCCCGGAAGGGGCGTTGCAGCAGCACGGCGGCGGTCAGCCCGAACAGCCAGCAGCCGCCGACCACGATCGCGGTGATCCCGACCGTCACGAGGAAGGATTGCAGCAGGTCCTTGCCGACGGGCCCATGGGCGTTCACCGCGATCCGGTAGTTGGCCAGCCCTCCGTACGGCGCCTGCGTCCAGTTCCTGATGAAGAACTGGGTCAGATGCAGCAGGCTCATCCACGCCCCGACCAGCATCGGGACGATGTGCACGGACAGCTCGGCGACGAGGGCGGGCAGCAGCAGGACGTACGGCAGCGCCTTCGCCAGGCGCGGGCGGCGCGGCGAGCGCCGCCCGGGGGCGCGGACTCGCGCTCGCCCGGGTGGCGTGATCGTCCGTGTCAACCGCCAGCCTGCATCTTCTTGTTCGCGTCGGCGAGCTTG
>JBJMIW010000263.1:0-17595 GCA_045806665.1 Actinoallomurus sp. | reverse complement strand
GTGTGGAACCAGCCGTCGCGGAAGGCGCGGGCGGTGGCCTCCGGGTCGTTCCAGTAGCCCTTGATGACGTTCGGCCCGCTGACGAGCAACTCGCCGATCTCGCCGGGAGGCAGCTCCGCGCCCGACGGGTCCACCACCTTGACGTCGCACACCGGGACCGGCGGGCCCACGCTGTCGGGATGAGTCAGGTAGTTGATCCCGCTGTTGTACGTCGTCACCGCCGACGTCTCGGTCAGGCCGTACCCGTTGCTCGGGACCCGCTTCGGAAGGAGCTCCTTGAGCTTCTCCAGGAGTGCGGGCGGAGCGGGCGCGCCACCGTAGGACACCGACGCGAGGCTGGAGGTGTCGTACTTGTCGAACTCGGGGGACGTCAGCATCTGCCAGGCCATCGTCGGCACCCCGCCGAACGCCGTGACCTTCTCCCGTTCGATGAGTTCGAGCGCGCGCTCGGCGCTCCACTTGCTCATCAGGACGACGGAGCCGCCGAGGATGGCATTGGCCACCAGGATCGTGTGGCAACCGGTCGCGTGGAAGAGCGGCACGCTCGTCAGCGTGATGCGGCGCTGCGGGCTGGCCAGCTCCTCGATCAGGCCGCCCGCCTGCACGCCGGCGCCCAGCATGGCGTACGCCAGGCTCAGGGTGTTGCCGGTGATATTGCGCTGCGTGCCGAGCGCGCCTTTCGGCCGGCCCGTCGTGCCGGACGTGTAGAAGATCGTCGCGTCGTCCTCCGGGCCGATCTCCACGTCGGGGAGCGTGGCATCGGTGACGTCGCCGAGCACGGACTCGTACCACTCCGCACCGGCCGGCAGCGCGCCCTGGCCCCGTACGACGATCGTCGCGACGCCGAGCCCGGGAAGGACGTCCGCGAGCCGGTCGACGCGCTCCTCGTCGGCCACCAGCACCGTCGCGCCGCTGTCGCGCAGGCTGTACTCCAGCTCGGGCCCCGTCCACCAGGCGTTCAGCGGGACGACGATGGCGCCGACGGCCGCGGCGCCCCAGAACGCGACGAACCATTCGGGGCAGTTGCGCATGGCGACGGCGACCCGGTCGCCCTTGCGCACGCCATACCGCTCGGTCAGCCGGCGGGCGAACGTCGCGGCGTGCCGGAAGTGCTCCTCGAAGGTCAGGCGCTCGTCCTCATAGACGATGTACGGCTTGTCGCCGTGCCCCCGGCTGTTCTCCAGGACGGCCCGCAGGGACGGGGACGCGTACTTCCACACCCGGGTCCGCACACCGCGGATCTCCACGTCGTCCATCTCGAACAGCTGCCCCGGCGCGGTCAGCTCGGCCCTCACGTCGTCCAGGCTCTTCATCGGCACCTCCGCACCGGAGCCTATGATCCGAACGTCGTTCTAGACCAGGCCCCCCAGGCCACCGGCTTAGGGCGGTCTGACAGATCCCGTTCGTAGCGAGCGGCGCGCAGCGGACAGCGGATTGGTCGGACACGCCCTAGGGCTTGCGCGCGACCCCCGCCCAGCAGACGGAGCGGGCGGGGGCGTCCCGCAGCGGGCTCCCGGCCTCGTCGGGGCGCCACAGCGGCGTCCACACCAGGCCGGGCTCGACCAGTTCCAGGCCCGTGAAGAACGTCTCGATCTGCGCGCGCGTCCGCACGTGGGCGGAGCTCGAGGTCTTGTAGTTCTCCTTGATCGCCGTCTCCACGTCGTCGTCGCCGTCGTCGCTGGCGTGCGAGATGACGAGGTGGCTGCCCGCCGGGAGCGGCTTCATGAGCCGGCGGACGAGTTCGTACGGGTCCTCGGACTCGGCGATGAAGTGCAGGACCGCCACCAGCAAGACCGCGACGGGCCGGCCCAAGTCCAGCAGCCCGCGGAGCGCGGGATCGGCCAGGATGGCGTCGGGATCGCGGAGGTCGTGGCGCAGGATCGTGGTGCCGCAGACCCCGTGCAGCATGTCCCGTCCGTGGGCGAGCACGACCGGGTCGTTGTCGACGTACACGACATGGGAGTCGAACGCGATGTCCTGGGCGATCTCGTGGACCTGTCCGTACGACGGCAGGCCGGTGCCGATGTCGAGGAACTGCCGGACGCCCGCCTCGGCCGCGAGGTAGTGCACGGCGCGGCGGAGGAACCCGCGGTTCTCCAGGGCGGCGTCGCGCGCCCTCGGGAGGGCCGCCATGGTGTTCTCCGCCACGACGCGGTCGGCGGGATAGTGGTCCTTCCCGCCCAGGATGTAGTTGTACACCCGCGCCGGGCTGGGGATGTCGGGCCGGAACTCGTCTCGGGGGTCGTCGTGGTCCGTCACGAGAAGCCTCATCGCCGGGTGTCGAAGGCGGTCGATACGTCCCGCCGATTTTTCCACGAACGCCCGTGCTCGGCGGCTGGAACCGGAAACACGCCGCCGAGCGCGGACGACCGCACGGGCGGTCCTGCGACCGCCCACCTCACCATCCACACGCCTGGCCACGGCTGCCAATGGGATTGCATCCAGCTATGGGATAGCATTGCGCTGCGACGCTGAGGATGCAAGCCCATTGAGCAATGGGATTGCATCGGCGGCCGACCGCGAGCCGTCATGCGACACTCGGAGGTCTGCCGCGAGGGAGGTCGAGGTCATTGGCGAACGCGGGCGCGAGCGGTCCCACGGCGCTTCGCATTGTTCTCGGATCCGAGCTGCGCCGGCTCCGGGAGAAGGCCACGGTCACCTCGGTCGAGGCCGCCCGGGCGATCGGCGGATCCGAGTCGAAGATCAGCCGGATGGAGCTCGGCCGCAGCGGCTTCAAGGAGGCGGACGTCGCGATCCTGCTGTCGCTGTACGGCATCACCGACGAGGAGGAGCGCGACCAGTTGCTGACCCTCGCCCGCCGGGCGAACCAGCCCGGCTGGTGGCACAGCTACGGCGACGTGCTGCCGTCCTGGTTCCACTCCTACGTCGGGCTGGAGCAGGCGGCGGCCCGCATCCGCACCTATGAGCCGCAGTTCGTCCCCGGCCTGCTGCAGACCGAGGACTATGCCGCGGCCGTCATCTCCCTGGGCGACTTCCCGCCCGAGGAGGTGGAGCGCCGGGTCTCGCTGCGGGCCACGCGGCAGCGGCGCTTCCGCGACGGTGCGGTCCGTCTGTGGGCGGTCATCGACGAGATGGCGTTGCGGCGCCCCGTCGGCGGCCCGGAGGTGCTGCGCGGGCAGCTGGAGTACCTCCTGGCCGTGGCCAAGCAGCCGGGGCTCACCCTCCAGGTGACGCCGTTCGCGGCCAGCGCGCGGCACGCCGCGCCCGGTGGCTTCACGGTCCTGCGGTTCGCCGACCCTCAGCTGCCCGACGTGGTGTACGTCGAGCAGCTGGGCAACGCCCTGTACCTGGACAAACGCGAGGACGTCGACCGGTACACCCTCGCCATGGACCGCCTCAGCGTCGTCAGTGCAAGCCCCGACGAGTCCATCGACCTGATCGGCACGATCCTGGAGGGCATCTGATGCGCACCGACGACCAGTGGCGGAAGAGCTCCAAGAGCACCCCCGAGGGCAACTGCGTCGAGGTGCGCGTCATCGAGCGCCGCTGACACGCGCACCACGGAAGTGGAGCTCCTCACTACGCTACGTGTACGGTGCGGGCCGTGGAGAACCTGCAGATAGGCGTGGTCGACATCGCCCATGACGACCACACCACCAACGATCACCTGTCCTGCTCTGTGTGCACGTGGCGGCTCGGGGTGTCGCCGCGGGAGTATGCCGTGCGCCTCGCCCGCCGCCACGACGAGTCGCACCAGGGCGGTCCCCGTCGCGCCCGTCCGGGCGGTCCGGAGCGGCGCACGTAGTCAGCGCTCGGCCGCGCGGAGCGCCAGGCTCACCAGGTCGTCGGCGCGCAGCCCCGGCCAGCCGTGCACCTTCGTGCGCCACGCGTCCGGCACGGCGGAGAGGCCGTACCGTCCCGGCGTCTCCGATGGTTCCGTCGAGATCGCGTCAGCCCTGGGAGCCGGTGAGCCGCGCCACCTCCCGCTCGTGCGCGTCGGCGTCGGCGCGGGCGGCCCGGGGACTCCACCGGCCGACCAGGGGGAGCATGAGGACCAGGAAGAGAAGCTCGGCGACGATGCAGATCCACCACCAGGCCTGCCACTGGTGCGGCGCGTCGGCCGCCGCCTTCTTCAGTTGGCCGAGTTCGTGCAGCAGCGCGGGCGGCGGTGGCGTACCGGGCGGCACCTTCTTCGCGGCGGCCAGCACCTCCGGTGCCCGGGTGAGCGTGTCGACGGCACCGACCACGTACGGGAGGACGAAGTACGAGACGCACACGACGATCCGCAGGATCCAGCCCCAGACGGCCAGACCGGTCGCGGTCAGCGCGGGGTTCCGCCGCTCGACCGTCTCGGTGAACGCCGCCATCCAGGGCGTGTAGGCGACGCCCAGGCCGACGGCGAGCAGGCTGATGATCCAGATGAGGGTGGACGAACTCGTGTGCGGATGCGTCGTGCGGGTCATGAAGAGGAACGTCATGACCACCGCGAGGAGCGTGCCGCCCACCATGAAGGGCTTGCGCACCCGCAGCCGGTCCGACACCACGCCGACGATGACGAGGGACACCGCGTTCATCGCCCAGTACCAGCTGTTGACGCCGTTGGCCCGTGCGGTGGTGAGGCCGAAGTTCGAGGTCAGGTAGATGGTGAAGAAGGCGACGGCGGTGTAGTAGATCAGCAGGAAGACGCTGACGCCGAGGGCCGGGGCCAGGACGTCGAGCCGCATCATCTGTCGCCAGGGGTGCCGCAGGTCGGCCTCACGCTCGGCGGTGTCGGCCCGGGCCTCGACCAGCGCCCGGTCCGCCATGCTGATCATCACCTGGTCGCGCAGGCCGGGCCGTAGCTCCCGCAGGCCGAACAGCGCGACGGCGAACGCGACCAGCCCGACGACGCCGACGATGTAGTACTGGCTCGACCAGGAGTCGTCGAAGTGCGGCAGGGTGCGGTTGGCGACGAAGCTCACGACCAGGCTGCCGATCACCGGTCCCAGAGTCCAGAAGCCCATCGCGGAGGCCCGGCCGATCTGCGGGGAGAAGTCGCGGACCAGGGCGGGGGTGGCGACCAGGCACATGCCCTCGACGAGGCCGGACAGGATGACGAACACCCCGAACGTCGGCTTGTTCGGGGCGAGCGGCGTCAGGATCGCGAGGACCCCCGTGCCCAGCAGCCCGTACGTCACCAGGTTGGCACGGCCCCACCGGTCGGCGATGCCGGCGGCCAGGGAGCCGAACGCCCCGACCAGGTTCGAGAGCACGAGGACGTTCACGTAGTAGAGGAACGACATCTTGAAATGCGCGAGCATCAGCGGGGCCACGCCGCCCGCGACGTACAGCTCGTAGTACAGGACGATCGTGACGAACACCGCCACCGCCAGGTAGCGGTAGCGGGCTGCGGTGTCCGGATAGCGGTCGAGACCACGTCGCCAGAGCCGGTCGAGGGAGAGTCCCTCGGGCGGGGTCGTCGTCGGATCGGTGGGGGCCATCGCCAACCTCTTTCATGCGGGCCGACGCTTCGGAGCGCGATAGCGCTCCGCCCCCGATGACTTGGTAAACCCTGGTAAATGAGCGTTCATTCAGGTGGGACCAATTAGTACGCTCGGGTGGGGCGGCCGTCAAGGGGAGGAGCGGATCCGGTGACCGAATCGGAGTTGCCGCTCGGCGGGTCGCGCGTCCAGCGCCGGCTCGCCGCGGCCGCGATCGCGCTGTTCTACCGCCAGGGTGCGCTGGCGACGCCCGTCCGGCAGATCACCGAGGCGTGCGACCTGACGCCGGGCGCGCTGTACAACCACTTCGGGTCCAAGGACGAGCTGCTGTACGTCCTCGTCCGTGACATCCACCTGCGGCTGGAGGACGAGGTCACCGCCGCGTGCGCCGCCGTCGCGGGCGACCCGCTCGCCGAACTGCGCGCGATCGTCGGCGTGTACGTCACGCGCCACGCCGACCACCGGGAGACGGCCCGGGTCGCCAACCGGGAGTACCCGCTGCTCACGGGCGCCTGGTACGACGAGGTCGTCGCGATCCGGCGGCGGCTCCGCGACCGTCTGGCCGACGTGCTGCTCGCGGGCCACGAGAAGGGTGTGCTCCGGCTGGTGGGCGGCGACGACCGGTCCGCAGCCGTCCTCACCGCGATCCCCATCCTCGACATGTGCGTGCACATCAGCGAGTGGTTCCACGAGCGCCGCCCGCTCGGCGCAGACCACCTGCGGTCCCGTTACGTGGAATTGGCGCTGCGCATCGCCGGTGCCCGAACCGACTGATCGACCGGAGGTCACCATGGCCCGACTTCTCCGCCCGTACGTACAGGCCCGGCCGGACGAGCCCGCCATCGTGGACGAGCGGGGGGCGACGACGTGGCGTGAGCTGGAGGCGCGCGTCGACCGGCTCGCGGGGGCGCTGCGCGGTCTCGGCCTGGCGACGGGCGACGTCATCGCGATCCACTCCGGCAACCGGCGCGAGTACGTCGAGGCGATGGCGGCGGCGACCCACATCGGCCTGCGGTACGTCCTCGTCAACTGGCACTGGAGCGCGGAGGAGCTGGCCTACGTGCTCACCGACTCCGGGGCCAAGGTGCTGTTCTCCGAGGACCGCTTCGCCGAGACCGCCGTGGCCGCCACGACCGAGGTGGACCTGCTCGCCCGGGTCGGCTTCGGCGACGTCCCGGGCTTCCGGCCGTACGAGGACCTCGTCGCCGCCGGCCCGGACGGGGAGCCCGGCGACCAGGTCCTCGGCTGGCCGATGATCTACACGTCAGGAACCACCGGCCGTCCGAAGGGGGTCGGCCGCAAACTCGTGCGGGCGGGTGCGCCGATCGACACGATGGCGGGCGTCGCCCCCACGTACGCGCAGGTCCTCCACATCCCCGAGGGCGGCCGGTCGCTGTTGGTCGGCCCGGTGTACCACTCGGCGCAGTGGCTGTTCACCTACGTCCTGCTGTGCGCCGGGCGCTCGATCGTCATACGGCACGGGTTCGACCCGGAGGAGACGCTCCGGCTGATCGAGCGCTACCGGATCACGAACGTGCACCTCGTGCCCACCCAGTTCGTCCGGCTGCTCCGGCTGGACGAGGACGTCCGCCGCGCGTACGACCTGTCCAGCCTCGCGGCCGTATGGCACGGCGCCGCGCCGTGCGCGCCGGAGGTGAAGCGCCGGATGATCGAGTGGCTCGGCCCGGTCGTGTACGAGTACTACGGGTCGACCGAGGCGTCGGTCAACACCGTCGTGACGTCCGAAGAGTGGCTCGAGCGGCCGGGCACGGTCGGGCGCGCGCTCCCCGCGACGGAGATCCACGTGCTGCGCCCCGACGGCGCCCCGTCCCCGTCCGGCGAACCCGGGCAGCTGTGGTTCCGGTACACGAGCGGCGACGACGTCGAGTACTGGGGCGACCCCGAGAAGACCGCGTCGATCCACCGGAACGGACTGTTCACCACCGGCGACATCGGCCACCTGGACGAGGACGGGTACCTCTTCCTCGCCGACCGGGCCATCGACATGATCATCAGTGGCGGCGTCAACATCTACCCGGCCGAGATCGAGGGCGTGCTCATCACCCATCCGGCGGTGCGCGACGTCGCGGTGTTCGGCGTGCCCGACGAGGAGTACGGCGAGCAGGTGAAGGCCGCGGTCGAACTGGAGGAGGGCCACGCGCCGTCGCCCGCGCTGGCCGAGGAGCTGATCGCCCACTGCCGCGCCTCGCTGGCCCGCTACAAGGCCCCCCGCTCGGTGGACTTCGTCGACGCCCTGCCGCGCACTCCCACCGGAAAGCTGTACAAGCGCCTCGTCCGTGAGCCGTACTGGGCCGACCGCGCGAAGCGGATCTGACCTGGCGCGCCTCTGACGAATCCGCCGGAACGGGATTCGTCAGACACGCCCTACGCCCAGTGGCGCAGCTCGGCGTCCTCCGAGGACGTGCCGCAGCTCCTCCTGCGCGGCCCCCCAGCCGACCAGGTCGTAGTAGTGCTCGGACGGTTCCCGGACGACGGGGACACCGGGAGGCGCTCCTGCCCTGATCCGGGGGCTCGGCACGGGCGGCGCCCACGCCGGACCGGATCAGGCCAGGGACGCGTCGAGCGTGATCTTCGTACCGGCCAGTGCCTTGCTCACCGGGCAGTTGGCCTTCGCCTGCTCGGCGGCGTCCTGGAAGTCCTCGGCGGACAGGCCGGGCACCGACGCGCGTACGGTCAGGTGGATCCCGGTGATGCCCTCACCCGGCTGGAAGGTCACGTCGGCACGGGTGTCGACGGACTCCGGCGGCGTGCCGGCCCCGGCGAGGCCGTGCGACAGCGCCATGGAGAAGCACGTGCTGTGCGCGGCGGCGATGAGCTCCTCCGGGCTGGTCTTCCCTTCGGGCTTCTCCGCCCTGGACGGCCAGTTCACCTCGAACTCCCCGACCTTCGAGGAGTCCAGCGACACCTTGCCCTGCCCGCCCATCAGCGGGCCTTCCCAATGAGCGTTCGCGGTACGGACGGTGGCCATGTGATGCTCCTTCTGGACGTGCACGGGGCCCGCCGCCGAGCGGCGGATGCGCCCGAAACGTGGTAATTCACTGGACGCGGGCCAACGGCGCCCCGATCATCGAGGGCATGTCCGAACCCGTCGTCCCGATCATAGGGGGCGAGCCTGAGGCGCCCGTCGACTACCGCCTCGAGGTGGCCGACACGCCCGACGGCGTCATCCAGCTCCTCGCCCTGCAACCGTTCACGACGGGCCGGCAGCCGTACGCCCGGATCAAGCGACTGGACCGCATCCGTCCCGACGCGCCCCTGCGCCCACCGGGCGCGCGGGTGCTGCGCGCGGTCCGTGAGGACGACCAGGACGCGCTCCTGGCCTGCGGCGACGGCTGGATGCTCCGCGCGGTCCGCTGGCGCGGCGGGTCGGGCACCGTCGAGGTGACGGCCGTCAGCGAGGAGCTGGCCGCGGCGATCGTCGAGCAGTCGGTCCGCGACGCCGTCGAGGACCTGCCGGGGCAGGACCGCGTGGAGATGGGCTTCTGGCACTCCGGTCCCCGCGGGCCGCAGCGCCGCGAGCGGTCGATCACGGCGATGCCGTGGGCGGCGATCCGGGACAACTACTCGGCAGGGGCCGCGGCGGCCGTCGACCGGCTCGCGGCGATCGGCGCCGCGGACGTGACCGGCCGGCTCCTCCTCCTGCACGGCCCGCCCGGCACCGGCAAGACCACGGCCCTCCGGGCCCTGGCCCGGGAGTGGGTGAAGTGGTGCCAGTTCGACTGCGTCCTCGACCCGGACGAGCTGTTCCGCAACCCCGCCTACCTCATGGAGGTCGCGGTGGGGGATGAGGACGACGAGGACGAGGGCCGGCGCTGGCGGCTGCTGGTCCTCGAGGACTGCGACGAGCTGATCCGCGCCGAGGGCGGCGAGAAGACCGGCCAGGAGCTCTCCCGTCTGCTCAATCTCACCGACGGCCTGGTCGGCCAGGGACGGGACGTGCTCGTCGCGCTCACCACCAACCGGCCCCTGTCCGGCCTGCACCCCGCCGTCGTACGCCCCGGCCGCTGCCTGGCCCAGATCGAGATGGGCCGCCTGTCCCGCGCCGAGGCGACCGCCTGGCTCGGCACCACGGACGGCGTCCCCGGCGGCGCCACGCTCGCCGAGCTGTACGCGATCCGCGACGGTCGCGCCCTGGAGGCGACGCCCCCGGCGTCCGGCACGGGCTTCTACCTCTGAGCGCGCCGGACGTTGAGGCGGCGGCGCGGACGGAGTGCTCGGTGAAGGCCGGGCGCAGGGAATCGGTTCGAGTCTTTTGTCCCGTTTTCTGATCCCGATTGCCGAGCATTCGGTACGCCAGTCGGCGATCTTCTACCCTGTCGGCCAGTCGATCCGGACCGACGTGGTCGATGGCGCGTCCGCCGACGCGGAGAGACCGGCGACACTGGTGGGGTGCGTTCGTCCGACCTGCCCGTCTCCGCCGCCGTCCCCGCGCTGCGCGCCGCCCTGGACTCCGCCGGGACGGCGGTGCTGGCCGCGCCGCCGGGGACCGGCAAGACCACGCTCGTGCCGCTCGTCCTCGCGGAGACCGGGCGGCGGGTGATCGTCGCCGAGCCTCGCCGGCTCGCCGCGCGGGCCGCCGCACGCCGGATGGCCTGGATGCTCGGCGAGCAGGTCGGTGAACGCGTCGGCTACGCCATCCGCGGCGAGCGGCGGCCGGGCAGCGCGGTGGAGGTCGTCACCACCGGCGTGCTGCTGCGGCGCCTGCAGCATGATCCTGACGTTCGCGCCGACGTGGTCATCCTCGACGAGTGCCACGAGCGTCACCTTGACGCCGACACCGCGTTCGCCTTCCTCCTCGACGTCCGTACGACCCTGCGTCCCGATCTGGGCCTCATCGCGGCGTCGGCGACCGCCGACACCGGGCCGTGGGCGGAGCTCATGGGCGGGGCCCCGGTGGTCAGTGCGGACGGCGCCGCCCATCCGGTCGAGGTGGTCTGGGCGCCGCCGCCCCGTCCCGTACGCCCGCCGCACGGCCTGTCGGTCGACCCGGCGCTGCTCGACCACGTCGCGGCGACGGTCCGGCGGGCCATGGCCGAGCGGGAAGGCGACGTGCTGTGCTTCCTGCCCGGCGCGGCGGAGATCGACCGGGTCGCGCGGGCCCTCGGCGACCTGCACGTGCTGCGCCTGCACGGCCGCGCCCCCGCCGCCGTGCAGGAAGAGGTGTTGCGGGGCCCGGACGGCGGGCGGCGCGTCGTCCTCGCCACATCGGTCGCCGAGTCCAGCCTCACCGTGCCGGGCGTCCGCGTCGTCGTGGACGCGGGCCTGTCGCGCGAGCCCCGTACGGACCACGCCCGGGGGCTCGGCGCGCTGACGACCGTACGGGCGTCCCGGGCCGCCGCCGAGCAGCGCGCCGGACGCGCCGGGCGCGAGGCGCCGGGAGCGGTGTACCGGTGCTGGACGCAGGCCGAGCACTCCCGGCTCCCCGAGCGGCCACGGCCGGAGATCGCGCTGGCCGACCTGACCGGCTTCGCGCTCGAGGCCGCCTGCTGGGGCGATCCGGACGCCACCGGCCTGGCGCTGCTCGACGCGCCGCCACCCGCCGCGATGCGGGCCGCCCGTGACACCCTCCACGCGATCGGCGCCGTGGACGACGACGGCCGGGCCACCGAACGCGGCCGGAGGATGGGCCGCATCGGCGTGCACCCCCGGCTCGCCCGCGCCCTCCTCGACGGTGCCGAGCACGTCGGCGCGCGTGCCGCCGAGGTCGTGGCGGTACTGTCCGATCAGCAGCGGGCCGACGAGGACCTGGTCCGGCAGTGGCGCGGCCTCCGCGGGGACGCGCGCTGGCGGGACGAGGCGCGCCGGCTGCGGCGCGCCGTCCCGGACGCCCCGGAGTCCGGGCCGGACGACGAGACGACGGCGGGTGTCGTCGTCGCGCTGGCCTTTCCGGACCGGGTGGCCCGCGCCCGCGAGGGCGGTGGGTACCTGATGGCGTCGGGCACCGCCGCCGAGCCCGCGAAGGGCTCCGCGCTCGGTGGGGCGGAGTGGCTGGCGATCGCCGTCGCGGACCGGCCCGCGGGCGCCCCGGCCGCGCGGATCCGCCAAGCCGTCCCGGTCGACGAGGAGGTGGCCCGGCTGGCCGTCGGCACGACGGTGGAGGAGGAGGTCGTCTGGCGGGGCGATGTCGTGGCGCGCCGCGTCGAACGGCTTGGCGCGATCGAACTGTCCGCCGTACCGCTGCCGGACCCGGACCCTGAGCTCGTACGGGCGGCCCTGCGCGAGGGGCTGCGCCGGGAGGGACTGGGCCTGCTGACCTGGACCCGCGAGGCGGAGGCGCTGCGCGCCCGGCTGGCCTTCTGCCACCGCGTCCTCGGCCCGCCGTGGCCGGCGATGGACGCCGACGCCCTGCTCGACTCCCTCGACCTGGCGGCCGGCGGTGCGCGGCGGCGGGCCGACCTCGAACGCGCCGACCTGGCCGCGCTGCTGCGCGGCCTGCTGCCGTGGCAGTGCGCAGCCCGGCTCGACGACGTCGCGCCCGAGCGCGTCACGGTGCCGAGCGGGTCACGGATCCGGATCGACTACTCCGGCGAGCAGCCGGTGCTCGCCGCCAAGCTGCAGGAGCTGTTCGGCTGGACGGAGACGCCCCGTGTCGCCGGGGTGCCGCTCGTCGTGCATCTGCTGTCGCCCGCCGGACGGCCCGCCGCCGTCACCGCCGACCTCGCGTCCTTCTGGCGCGAGGGCTACCGGAACGTCCGCGCCGAGTTGCGCGGCCGCTACCCGCGCCACCCCTGGCCGGAGAACCCGGCGACCGCCGAGCCGACCCGCCGGACGAACGCCCGCCGCAGCTGACCCGGCGACGGCCGGATCGGCCATCGTTCCGGAGGCGGCGGGGTTCGACGTCGCCCGGCGTCAGCGGGCCACCGCGGGCCACACCCGGCGACCGGGGCCGTCACCGGGTTCGGCCCGGTCCGGGCGCAGGCCGGTCAGGGCTTGCGGCCGACCCCTCCGTACAGCCAGCGGGTCGCCTCCGGGGCCGGGTCCGCCGGGTCGGGACGCCAGGCGTCGATGGTGACGAGGCCGGGATCGACGAGGTCGTACCCGTCGAAGAAGCGCGCGACCTCCGCACGTTCGCGGAAGTAGATGGGCGTCGGCGTCGTCGCGTACACGCTCTCGATCTGCTCCACCGCGGCGGCCGGCTGACCGTCCCGCGTGACGTGTGTGAAGGTGACGTGGCTGCCGGACGGCAGGGCGTCGTGGAGCGCGCCCATCACGTACGGCCGTTCGTCCTCAGTGAGGAAGTGCACCATGGCGATCAGGAGGACGCCGACCGGCTCGCTGAAGTCGATGAGTTTGGTGGTGTTCGGGTGTCCGAGCACGGAGGCGGGATCGCGCATGTCGGCGGTTGCCACGGTGGTGTTGTCGTCCCGGGCGAGCAGGGCCCTGCCGTGCACGAGTACGACCGGGTCGTTGTCGACGTAGACGACACGGGTGCCGGACGCGATCCCCTGGGCGATCTCGTGGGTGTTGCCGGCGGTGGGCAGGCCGGAGCCGATGTCGATGAACTGCCGGATTCCCTGCCGGGTCATGTACCGGACGGCGCGCCGCAGGAACGCGCGGTTCTCCCGGGCGAGCCGGCGGATCTCCGGCATCGCCTGGGCGACCCGGTCGACGGCGTCCCGGTCCACCTGGAGATTGTCCTTCCCATCCAGGTAGTAGTCGTACATCCGGGCGACGCTTGGCTTGCTGGTGTCGATACCGAGCGACGACGGGTCGACCTGTTCGTCCACGTTAAGTGGTCTCCATCCGTGCCTGACCGCTATGGCCAGCTAAGCGTAGAGGTAAATCGATAACCTCGCTGCCTACCGGACATTTGGGCTGACCGAAACGGCGAGTCGTGCTCTCCCCACCGGAGGCCGTCCTGGTGACGAGCGTGCGCGGCTGTCGCCCGCCGTCTCCCTCATCGCCTCGCGACAGGGCGTGTCCGCCCTTGCCGGTGACGGGCCTGCGCTGGTGACCGGCGCCTTTCCTCCACCGTCATGAGGCCGCCGCGCTCGCCCGGCCCGCCACGGGGTCGTCCTGCCGGTCCGTCGTCCGATCCCTGGGGCGGATCTGCCCATCAATTCCTGCGATTAGGTCAATGGGACCGACCTGCGTCTGATCTCATAGCGGAGTAGAAGGACCACATAGGGTCACGGCCGAGGTGGAGAGGGGTGTGTGGTGGTCACCGGGTCACGGCCATCGCCACGTCGCAGAACGGATCCGCGCGATCGCGCCCGATTTGTCGCGATAAGGCAAGATGAAAGGTTCGCCATACTGAAAGCGAAGTTTCGGAGATTAATCGCTCTGATCCTTTCTTTGTTCCTCGGGTGGTACTTCCTGTACGTCCTGGCGTCGGCCTTCGCGCGCGATCTCATGGCGTACCGGCTGTTCGGCAACATCAACATCGCGCTCGTCTTCGGCGTCCTGCAGTTCGCCTCGACGTTCGTGCTCGCCTGGGGCTACACCCGCCGCGCGCGGGCGTTCCTCGACCCGCTCGCCGCCCAGATCGTGGCCGACGCGGAGGAGCGCGTCGGTGAGGCGGTCCGTCGCCGGGCCACGACCCCGCACGCACCCGCGTACGGCACCTACCTGGGGCCGACGCCACCGGACGGGATCGAGTCCCTGCCTGATCCTGGCCCGCCCGCGTCGCGCCCGGCGCCGTGGCCTCCGTCGGCCGCCCGGCCGTGGACGGGAGGCGCGCGATGATCCTCGCCGCCGGCGGTCCCCTGGACGAGAGCGGGCGGACCATCACGTTCGCCCTGTTCATCGGGCTTGTCTGCATCACCCTGGCCATCACCGTGTGGGCGCGGATGCACACCGATGGGGCGGTCGACTTCTACGCGGGTGGGCGCGTCTTCTCCGGTCCGCAGAACGGCCTGGCGCTCGCGGGCGACTACATGTCCGCGGCCTCGTTTCTCGGCATCGCCGGGATCATCTCACTCTCCGGATACGACGGCTTCCTGTACTCCATCGGGTTCCTGGTCGCCTGGCTGCCGGCCCTGCTCATCGTCGAGCTGATGCGCAACACCGGCCGCTTCACGATGGCCGACGTCCTGTCCCAGCGGGTACGGCGGCAGTCCTCGGTGCGGATCGCCGCGGCGGTCTCCACGGTGACGGTCTCGGTGTTCTACCTCATCGCCCAGATGGTGGGGGCCGGGGCGCTCATCGCCTTGCTGCTCGGGGTGCGGCCCGGTGCCACGTCCCTCGGCATGTCCGCCGGAACGGCCGAGGTGATGACGATCGTCGTCGTCGGCGCGCTGATGATCTGCTACGTGATGTTCGGCGGCATGAAGGGCACCACCTGGGTGCAGATCGTCAAGGCCGCGCTCCTGATGTTCGGCGCGACCCTCATGACGGTCCTCGTCCTCGGCCGCTTCGGCTTCGACCTCAGCCGCCTACTGGGCGCGGCGGCGAGCGCGAGCGGCAAGGGACACGCCTTCCTCGAACCCGGCCTGAGGTACGGCAAGGAGGTGGCGGGACACTCGTCGCAGACGCTGTTCAACAAGCTGGACTTCGTGAGCCTGGCGCTCGCCCTCGTCCTCGGCACCGCCGGTCTGCCGCACATCGTTACGCGCTTCTACACCGTGAAGGACGCTCGGGCCGCGCGCACCTCGGTGAACTGGGCGATCGGCCTGGTCGGCGCGTTCTACCTGATGACGATCGCGCTGGGCTTCGGCGCGACCGCGCTGGTCGGGCGCGCGCAGATCCTCGCGCAGGGCCGGGCGGGCAACACGGCGGCGCCACTGCTGGCCCGCGAACTCGGGCGGCACGTCGCCGGGCGGATCGGCGGCGACGTCATGCTGGCGTTCGTCGCCTCGGTGGCGTTCGCGACGATCCTGGCGGTCGTGGCCGGCCTGGTCATGGCGGCGGCCACGTCGCTGGCGCACGACTACTTCGGCAACGTGCTGATGCTGGGCCGGCCGCGGGAGCGGCAGGAGGTGGCGGTGGCGCGGTTCGCGGCGTTCCTCATCGGCTCGCTCGCCATCGTGCTGGCGGTCTTCGCCAAGAACCTCAACGTCGCGTTCCTGGTGGCGCTCGCCTTCGCGATGGCCGCGTCGGCGAATCTCCCCGCGATCGTCTTCGCCCTGTTCTGGCGCCGGTTCAACGCCGGGGGAATGGTCGCGGGGATCTACGGCGGGCTGATCAGCTCGATCGTGCTGGTGGCCTTCTCACCGGTGGTGTCGGGGAAGGTCGATCCGGTGACGGGGCGAAGCCTGTCCCTCTTCCCGAAAGGCACCGACTTCCACTGGTTCCCGCTCGACAACCCCGGTCTGGTGTCGATCCCCGTCGGGTTCCTGTGTGCCTTCGTGGGCACGTTCCTCAGCCGGGACAAGACCGATCCGGAGAAGTTCGCCGAGCTGTCCGTACGGTCGCTGACCGGGGCCGGCGCGCACTGAGCGGGCCTGAGGCGGGGGCGCACCCGGCCGACGGCCACCCGGTGCATCAACCGATCGGTCGATGGCCCCGGGCGAGCGTCAGGTAGGCGAGCGACGCGGCCGCGGTGAGCGCGGCGATGACCACGCCCATCGGTACGGCGGTGTGCGAGCCGGCCACGCCGACGAGGGGCGCGGCGGCCCCGCCGATGACGAACTGCGCCAGGCCGAGGAGCGCCGAGGCGCTGCCCGCGGTGGCCGGGGGACGGCCGGTCAGGGCGAGCGCGGTGGCGCTCGGCATGATCAGTCCGATCGCCGCGACGACGAGGAACAGCGCGGGCAGCACACCGGGCAGGCCGAGGCCGGTCCCGATCGCCACCGCCAGCAGTACGCCACCGGCCAGGGACATGCCCAGGCCGGCGGCGAGCAGCGCCCGGAGCGGCACCCGGTCGGCGAGCCATCCGCCGGCCTGGCCGGCCGCCACGATGCCGAGGGCGTTGACCGCGAAGATGAGGCTGTACGCCTGGGGCGACAGGCCGTAGATGTCCTGGACCACGAACGGCGACCCGGAGATGTAGGCGAACATCGCAGCGAAGGCCAGGCCGCCCGCCAGGGCGTAGCCGAGGAAGACGCGATCCGCGCAGAGCCCCGCGAACGTCCGGAGCGTCGATCGCAGCCCGCCGGTGCACCGTTCCCCCGCCCGGAGGGTCTCGCGCAGTCCCGCGTACGCGGCGGCGACCATGAGCACGCCGATGAGCGCGATCAGCACGAAGACGCCGCGCCACGACGTCACGCGCAACAGCTGTCCGCCGATGACGGGCGCTGCGATCGGCGCGACCCCGTTGACCAGCATCAGCAGGGAGAAGAACCGGGCCGCGGCCGGCCCGTCGTACAGGTCGCGGACGATGGCCCGGGCGATGACGATCCCGGCGGCGCCCGTCGCGCCCTGGACGAGCCGGAGCCCGATCAGGATCGGCACGGCCGGGGCGACCGCGCAGAGCAGGGAGGCGATGGCGTACAGGGCCACGCCGATGAGGAGCGGCCGGCGCCGTCCCCACATGTCGCTGACCGGTCCGGCCACGACCTGCCCGACGGCCAGGCCGACGAGGCAGGCCGTCAGGGTGAGCTGCACGAGCGATGCCCCGGCCGAGAGGTCGTGGGTCAGCCTCGGCAGGGCCGGGAGGTACATGTCGATCGACAGGGGTCCGATGGCGGTCAGCGCGCCGAGGATGAGGGCCAGCCGGAGCCGGTCGGCAGGGGTCGGTGTCGCCTCGGCGGTCTCGCTCGCCGTCGCGGCCATGTCACTCCTCTTCGTCGCAGCGCCGCGGGCGGGCGCGGTCCGATCAGGGGAACCGGTCCGGAGGCAGCCTGAATTCCCGCGGAACGCCGGATATGGGGTGGATCACCGTCAGTCGCGGGGGCGCAGTCCGTCGAGGATGAAGGACAGGAGGAGCTCGGTGTCCTCGGGAGCCCGTTCGCTCGCCACGGACAGCGCGTGGGCGAGCCGCAGCAGGTCGCAGGCCCGCAGATCGGGGCGGACGGTGCGGGCCTCCTGCGCGCGGGCGAGGATCGTCCCGGCGGCCGTCTCGATCTCGTCGTGGCATCGGACGAACTCGTCCGAGTGCAGGTCGATGACGGCCTTGAGGGTCTGCGTCAGCCCGCATTTGGTACGGGAGTACTCGGCGACCGTCAGGATCCAGGCCGCCAGCCCTTCCGTGGGGGGAGAGGTCTCCGCCAGCTCGTACGCCTTGGCCGCCAGATCTTCCATCTCCTCGCGGTAG
>JBJMIW010000262.1:0-5375 GCA_045806665.1 Actinoallomurus sp. | reverse complement strand
TGCCGAGCAGGTCGCGCGGGGAGCGTCGCTTCGGGCTGCATATGATCGGGCTGTCGATCTTGGGCGCGAACGCGCCGACTCCGAGCGCTCGGCCGTTGACGACGAGGCGCGGAGGATTGCGCGGCTTGAGGAGATCGAGCGGGAGCGCGCCACGCTCGTGGAGCGACTGCGTGCGGTGCGTGATGCGGATGGGGAGACGGTCGCGATCCCGCCAGAGCCGGAGCTTGCGATCCGGATCGAGACGGCCGACGACGCCGAACGGGCAACCGTCCCGTCGCTCGGGGCCGACGTTGCATCGCTCCGCGCGCAGGAGCGGCTCCACGCGCACCTGCGGAAGATCAAGACCGACCTGACGCTGATCCGGGATGCCGAGGTCGACCCGAACGCCGCCATGTTCGAGGGCCTCGTGATGGCGATTCGATCCTGGGCGACGCATGTTGTCGCGCTGACGTACGAGATCGTTGAGCAGCACAACGCGGCGCTCGCGTCGGATGTGCAGCTCCGGAGGGTGAAGTGAGCGGTGCGCGCAGGGTGAACGGGCAGTCCTACCGCGAATGGCGCGACGACTTCATGGCGGCCAACGGCCTCACCATGCCGATGGATCTGGCGACCCGTAGGCAGATGCTCTACCAGGCCTGCCCGAACGGATTCTTCCCGCCCTTCAACGACATGCACTGGCAGAAGTTCGTGGAGATCGACCGCGGCGCCGATCAGCGCTCGGGCCAGGTCTACCTGACGGGCGCGGCGCCGGGAAAGCGGGACGTTGACGAGTACGTTCAGCTTGCCTTTGAGGACTTCCGCGAGGTCTGTGTACGGCGCGCCGCGTTGGCCGCCGTGGATCTCGAGGCGGTGCGGGAGATGGCGACAATCTGGGCAGACGCCAACCCGCAGACACGCCTCGACGTGGACCGGTTCATGGACGACGTGAAGCAGGCCGCGGGGCTGTAGCCGTGACCTTCCTCGCCGACGCCCTGCCGAAGCAGACCGAAAAGCAGTTCATGTCCCAGGTGGTCCGCTATGCCGAGTTGATGGGGTGGAGAGTCCATCACACGTTCGACTCCAGGAAGTCCTCACCCGGTGTTCCCGACCTGCTGTGCATCCGCAGGCCCAGGGTGGTGTGGGCGGAGCTGAAGTCCGATCGCGGGCGGCTGACCGACGACCAGCGAGCCTGGCTCCTGGATCTCAGGGCGTGCGGCCAGGAGGCCTATCTTTGGTCCCCCCGCAATTGGTCAGCCGTGGAGAAACTACTTCGCTGAGGAGGCTTTATGCGACCCGTGCTGCTCGGGCTGTTGCTTGCGCTCTTGCCGGCCGATGGCGCTGCTGCCACCACGACTTGTGGGCCGCATTGGACGACAGGGTACGTCCGAAGCGAGTATGGACCCTACACGTTCGATGGCACGCCAATTTCCACCGACGAGCCCATCGCCGCCGCCGGCTGGGACATCCCCCTGGACTCCCAGGTTTGGGTGGAGGGGCTTGGCAGTTACCGCGTGGCCGATCGCGGGCACCTGGCGCCGGGCCAGATCGACGTCGCCGTCTGGTCCCGGGCCGAGGCGTACCAGGCGACGGGTTTCAGGCAGGCCTGCGTGAGCCCGCCATGACAGCGCAGGCCGAGGCCGTCTTTTTGCATCCGTTCGCGAACGACTACGTCGGGGTCTTCGTCGACGACGACGGGGAGCCGCGGTGGCTCCAGCGGCCCGCCGAGCACAAGGGCTGGGCGCGGCGCAAGGGCTGCGCCGCGGACCTGCACACGCACTGCGAGGAGCTGCCGGCCGACCTGGCCCGGCTGGCGCTCAGGCTGAGCGGGGTGGTGCCGTGAGCTTCGGCGCGCTGCTCCGCCGTCTGCGCCTGGAGCGCCACCTGAGCCAGGCGCGGCTGGCCGACATGAGCGCGGTCGGCAGGGAGCACCTGTCCCACCTGGAGCTCGGACGCTCGACCTGCGGCAACGGCCTCCGCCAGCCGGGCGTGCCGCGCCGGGAGACGGTCGCAGGCCTGGCCGCGGGCCTCGGCCTCGGCGGCGTCGACACCGCCAGGCTGCTCATCGCCGCCGGCTACTGGCCGTGGCGCATGCCGGATGCGGCCGTCGTCGCGTTCGTCCGCGCCGTCGAGGAGGCGTCCGCGGTGACGACTCCACCCCCGAAAGGAGGCGGCTTCTGTGCCGACGCATGAGGTACCCCTCTACGTTAGCGACACAGCGCTCCGTCCAAGCGCATTGCCAGTGTCAAGACTGGCGGCAGGCACCATGTTGAACCACTCAACACGCTTTACCCCGGTCGAGCTTGTGACCGAGAACCCCCCGAACGTGTTCTGTTGTTCAGGTGCAAGCCCTCCGAAGAGGACGCCGACAGCGATTGCAGCCGGTCGGCACCAGAAGTGTAGGGGGCGGGCGGTGAAGCCCAGGTCAAAGCGCGGTGAAAACTCGGTGCAGGTCGCGCTGCGCCTCCGCGATGGGCGAAGACGCGCAAACCGTGGACAATAGGTGTACGATAGGCACGGACGGCCGCCTTGTCCCTCTTGTGGGGTGAACGCTGAGCGTCAATCACACCGTCGAGGAGTATGCCGAGGCCCTGCGTAGCTGCAAGGGCATGGTCTCGCATGCGGCCGAGCGGCTCGGCGTGACCCAGCAGGCGGTCAGCTATCGGCTCGGGAAGCACCCCTCCCTCCGCGCCGTCGTGGCCGAGTCGCGCGAGGGCATGAAGGACCTCGCCGAGCTGCGCCTCTTCGAGAAGCTCGACGCGGGCGAGCCGTGGGCCATCCAGTTCTACCTCAAGACGATGGGCCGGGACCGCGGCTACGTGGAGAAGCGCGAGCACGAGCACGGCGGGGCCGGCGGCGGCCCGCTCCGCATCATTTTTGAGACGGTCGACGATCGCCGCGGAGCCGACGATGACTGAGGGATGCCCGCGCTGCGGGCGTGGCACCGAGGCCCGTCCGCATCGGTCGGGCCGGGCGTGGCTGGCCCTGCACGAGGTGCGGTGCTGGGGCCCCAAGACGGCGCTCTACAACGTGGTCTGGCTCTGGACCCACCCCGCCGATGCCGAGGATGGCGATGATCGCAGCAGCACCACCGACGAGTGACTGTGCCAGGGTCACGCTCTCCAGGACGCAGCAGGCGTTCGTGGACGACCCGCACCCGTTCACGCTGTTCGTCGGCGGCGTCGGCGCGGGCAAGACCTACGCCGGGGCCGCGCGTGCGCTCCGCCACCGCTTCGGCAGCACCAGGCCGTCGCTCGGGCTCGTGGTCAGCCCCAGCTACCCCATGCTCAGGGATGCCACCTGGCGCACCGCGCTCGAGGTCTGGGCGCCGGTCATCGAGCGGGTGATCGGCAACGAGATGCGGCTGGTGCTCGGGACCGGCGACGAGGTCATCTTCCGCTCGGCCGACGACCCCGAGCGCCTGCGTGGCCCCAACGCCGCCTGGGCCTGGATCGACGAGGCCGCGCTCTGCCACCCCGACACCTGGCCGATCACCATCGGGCGGCTGCGGCAGCACGGCGAGCTCGGCGAGGCCTGGCTCACGACCACGCCCAAGGGCATGAACTGGGTCTACGAGACCTTCGTCGTGCAGGCGACCGACCAGACCGCCGTGCATCGAGCGGCCACGGCCTCGAACCCGTTCGTCGCCGAGGGCTTCGTCTCGAGCCTGCGCTCGCAGTACAGCGGCGACTTCGCCCGCCAGGAATTGGAGGCCGAGTTCATCGCCGACCTGGCGGGCGCGTTGATCGAGTGGCGGTGGCTCGATGCGGCGCGATCCCGACCCGCCGCGTACGATCCGGCCGGCGGCCCCGTCACGGCCGGCCTCGACGTCGCCGGCCCCGGCGAGGCCGAGACCGTGCTCTGCCTACGCCAGGGCGGCCGGATGCTCGAGCTCCTGGCCTGGCCCGACCCCGACCCCAGGGGCGCGGTGCTCGCAGCCCTCCGCCCGTGGCAGCACCGCGGGCTCGACCGCGTGGTCGTCGACAGCGCCGGCATCGGCTACTATCTGGCCCGCCACCTCGAGGACCAGGGCATCCGCGTGCGCGACGTCAACGTCGGCGAGCGGCCGACCACCGACGACGGGGCCGAGCGCTACGCCAACCTCAAGGCCGAGCTGTACTGGGCGCTCCGCCTTCGGCTGGCCGACGGCGACCTCGCGGGGCTGACCGACGGGGCCCTGATCGCGCAGCTCGCGGGCCTGCGCTACGACCACGACGGCAGGGGCCGCGTCAGGGTCGAATCGAAGGTTGACGCCCGCAGGCGCGGCCTCAAGAGCCCCGACCGCGCGGAGGCGCTCATGTTAGCGTTCAGCCCCGCCGACCCCCGCGCGGCTCGGGCAGCCCTGTACGGCTTGAGGAGCGGCTGATGCCTGACGTCAGGGCCACCGATCCCATCACGCTCGGGACGCCGCCGGCGGGTTCGCAGCTCGCGGAGCTGTGGAAGGCGACCGACGGCCGCTTCCCCGAGTCCAGGAAGCGCATCCGTCGGGCCAGGGACGTCACCAACCGCGACCGCACGACGCTGGGGACCGACCCCGGCTTCCTGACCCTGCCGCAGCGGCTGATGGCCGTCACCATGACGAATTCGATGGCCTCCCAGTACGGCACCCCCGAGCTGACCCGCTACGGGCGGCCGACCGCATCCGACAAGGCCGACGAGATCGAGACGATCGTCAGGGCCAGCCTCGAGGGGCTGGTCGACGTCACCGACCTGTTCGGCAAGGCCACCCAGGACGGCGAGTGGGGCATCGCGGTGATGCCGGCCGAGACCGACTGGGCGAGCATCCCCGCCTACTCCGAGGAGGGGTACAGCCTCGACGCCGACGACCGCCGCCCCGACGACGGGGGCTACCGCGGCCGGGACGCCGCCCGCTCGCGCAAGGGGTACGACCGCGACCGCGAGGACTGGCTCGCTCAGCAGCAGTACGTGGTCGTCGACCTGATCGACCCGACCGACTGCGCCCCGATCCTGGTCCGCGGCACCCACGGGCGGCGCTGGGAGGCCAGGGGGCTCGTCGTCCGCAGGCTGTTCACCAGGGACGACCTGCTCGGGCGGGGCTACCGCGCGGAGTGCCTGGCCTCCGAGCACGCCACGCTGATCCCCCGCGGTGCGAGCGGCAACGTCCGCGGCAAGGGCGGCAGGATCTGGCTCTACACGGCGTACCTGACGCTCTGGGACGAGGATGACGAGCAGCTCGTGCCGTGCATCGCCTACTCGGTCGGCGGGCAGGACACCACCAGGCGGGACCCGTCATCCGACGAGGACAGGGCCGCCGTCATCAACCTGAAGGAGCAGTACGGCATCACGACGCCGATGTGGGGCTACTACCACGGCCTCCACACGGCGGACCCCGAGCCCGACATGGCGGGCATCCCGTTCATGGACGCCTACGCCGACCT
>JBJMIW010000261.1:0-19374 GCA_045806665.1 Actinoallomurus sp. | reverse complement strand
GGGGATACCCGTCCAGATACACCAGGTCGAAGGCGACGAAGTGCACCGGAACGCGCCGGATGAGCCGGGCGTCCGGGTCCTCCACGTGCATGCGGTGCTGCAGGCGCTGGAAGCTGGGCAGGCCGCGTTCGTCGAACGCCACCACCTCACCGTCGACGACCGCCGTCTGGCCGGGCAGCAGGTCGGCGAGTGCCTGCAGCTCGGGGTAACGGCGGGTCGCGTCCAGACCTCGGCGGCCCATCGCGCGCACCCGTCCGCCGGAGACGTGCACGAGGGCGCGGACGCCGTCCCACTTGAGCTCCAGGCCCCAGCGGTCGGCGTCGTCCGGTAGCTCGCCCGCGGTCGCGAGCATCGGCTGGACATCGGAGGGCATGGGGTCACCCATACGATCATTTCTTCCCACGCCGCCCACGCCTGACGCCATGCCGGGTCGTGGTTTCACCCGACCGCATACGGCCCGCTCACCCTGGGGACACTTCGTGTCGGCCGCGACTGCGCCTACATTCGGGTGATCGCATTTCGGGCAGCCGTGGTCGGTAGTTCGGCGGGGCGGAGGGTAGGGACTCCTCATGCGCAGCATCTGGAAGGGCGCGATCTCGTTCGGGCTGGTCACGATCCCGGTGAAGCTGTACTCCGCCACCGAGCAGAAGGACGTGGCGTTCCACCAGGTCCACCGCACGGACGGCGGCCGGATCCGGTACAAGCGCGTCTGCACGATCGACGGCGAGGAAGTGTCGTACTCCGACATCGCCAAGGGGTACGAACTGCCGAACGGGGAGATGGTCGTCCTCACCGACGAGGACTTCGCCGAGCTGCCGCTGTCGACCAGCCGCCGCATCGACGTCCTGCAGTTCACGCCGCTGGAGCAGGTCGACCCGATCTACTTCAGCAAGACGTACTACCTCGAGCCCGACGCCCAGGGGGTCAAGCCGTACGTCCTGCTGCGCGACGCCCTCGAGGACTCCGACAGGGTCGCGGTGGTCAAAGTGGCGCTCCGGCAGCGCGAGTCGCTCGGCACGCTACGGGTGCGGGACGGCGTCTTCGTGCTCGAGACGATGCTGTTGCCGGACGAAGTGCGCGAGGCGGACTTCCCGTTCCTCGAAGAGGACGTCGACGTCCGCCCCCAGGAGCTGCAGATGGCGTCCTCGCTGATCGAGACCATGACGAGCGACTTCGACCCGACCGACTACAAGGACGCCTACCGGGAGGCCCTGCAGGCGATCATCGAGGCGAAGATCGAGGGCCGCGAGATCGTCGCCCCCGAGGCCCCGGAGGAGGCTCCGGCCGCCGCCGACCTGCTCAGCGCGCTTCGGGCGAGTGTGGAGGCGGCGAAGAAGGGCCGCACGGACAAGGGCGACGGCGAGGCGCGCAAGGCCGCCGGGTCCGCGAAGGGCGGGTCCCACGCCCGCAAGGACGGCGCGGCCAAGAGCGGCCGCGGCGCGGCGAAGAGCGGCACGGCCAAGGCGGGCACGGCCAAGGGCGGCGCCAAGAAGACCGCAGACACCAAGGCCAAGGCGAAGAGCGGGACCCGGAAGACGGCCTGACCGGATCGGGGATCGACCCGCCGGGTCGGGAATGAAGATCCCCCCGGGTGTGTTGGTGAGCCCTGTAAGCTGTGTAATTCATGTTCAGGCGCGTTCCTGCGCCGACGGCCGGCTTGGAGTCCGCAATCCCCCATTTTGCGGAACCTCTCGAGGCGGGCCATTTCCGAGAGGTTCTTTCTTGACTGAAGGTGTATCGACCCTGCCCACTTTCGCCGAGCTCGGCCTGCCGGCACCCCTGGTGTCGGCGCTGGCACGCCGCGGTATCGCCGCGCCGTTCCCCATCCAGGCCGCCTGTCTCCCCGACGCGATCGCCGGGCGTGACGTGCTCGGACGCGGCCAGACCGGATCGGGTAAGACGCTGGCGTTCGGCCTGCCGCTGCTGGCCGGTCTCGCCGGCGAGCAGGCCGCGCCGAAGCGGCCGCGCGCGCTGATCCTCGTCCCCACCCGCGAACTCGCCATGCAGGTCCAGGACGCCCTGGACCCGCTGGGCCGCAGCCTCGGGCTGCAGACCAAGACCGTCGTCGGCGGCATGTCGATGCCCAAGCAGATCCAGGCGCTGCGCCGCGGCGTCGACCTGCTGGTCGCCACGCCCGGCCGGCTCACCGACCTGATCGAGCGCGGCGAGTGCTCGCTCGCCGAGGTGCGGGTCACCGTCCTGGACGAGGCCGACCACATGTGCGACCTCGGCTTCCTGCCTGCGGTCTCCAGGCTGCTCGACCAGATCCCCTCCGACGGCCAGCGGCTGCTGTTCTCCGCCACGCTGGACGGGGACGTCGACAAGCTCGTCCGCCGCTACCTGCACGACCCGGTGACCCACTCCATCGCCCCGGCCGCCGCGCCGGTGGAGACCATGGACCACCACCTGTTCATCGTCGACCGCGCCGACAAGCAGGACGTCCTCGCCGAGGTCGCCGGCCGCGACGGTCGTACGATCATGTTCGTCCGCACCAAGCACGGCGTGGACGCACTGGTCAAGAAGCTGGCCCGCGTCGGCGTCCGCGCCGGTGCCCTGCACGGCGGAAAGACCCAGTCGGCCCGTACCCGGACCCTCGCGAACTTCCGCGAGGGCAAGGTCGGGGTGCTGATCGCCACCGACGTGGCCGCCCGCGGCATCCACGTGGACGACGTGAGCCTGGTCGTGCACGTCGACCCGGCCGCCGACCACAAGGACTACCTGCACCGCGCCGGCCGCACCGCCCGGGCGGGCGAGCGCGGCACCGTCGCCACGCTGGTCGCCCACAACGAAGTGCGCAACACCGAACGGATGATGCGGCGCGCCGGGGTCCGAGCCCTGCGGTCGAGGGTCACCGTCGGCGACGAGACGCTGACGCGCATCACCGGGGCGCAGCGGCCGAGCGGCATCCCGGTGGCGCCCGAGCCCGAGCCGCGTCCCCAGCGTCGCGGACCCCGTCCGGGTGGCCGCCGCGACCGGCGGCCCGGCGGGCGCTTCGACGGCGAGCACGGTGACGGGCGCCAGGGCGGCAACCGTGACGGCGAGCGCCGCGACGTTCTCCGGCAGCGGCGGGAGCCCGGCGGTCTGACGGGCGGTGCTCGGTCCGGCGGCCGCGGTGGCGCCGCAGGCCGAGTCGCCGCGGGCCGGCACGACAACCGCCGCACCCGCCCGGAAACGGCGCGCTGACCGATGGCATGGGCCCCGCACCGAGGACGGTGCGGGGCCCTGTTTCACTCAAGATCCGGTCAAGCCAGGCGAGGTCGTAGATCGGCCGCGGGTATCGTTCGAAGCGATCCGACGTTCTCCCGCGCGAGGACGGGAGATTCCCGCTCCTTGGCACGGGAGGGGCCGGTGATCAGCGGTGAACGGCCAGGTCCCGCCTCCGGCGGGCGCCCTACGTCGTGCCCGGTAGCCCGGCCGCGAGTCCACGCCGTTATCGTGGATCCGCGTTCGGTAGCAGAAGAGGGGAGGCAGCGGCGGCTCCTCTCCGACCAGACGGCCGGAGTCTCCACGCCGCGAGCAGGATGAGCACACCGATCCCGCAGTGGCCAGGAGATCTGGTCCGGCTAGGCGACCGCGAGGTCTTCGTGCGAACGGCGCCCTCCGGGCGCGACGACGCCGATCCGGCGCTGTTCGTACACGGCCTGGCGGGCTCCTCTGCCAACTGGACCGACCTCATGGGCCTGTTGTCCGGCGAGGTCACCAGCGACGCCGTCGACCTGCCCGGATTCGGTCACTCGCCGCCGCCGCCCGACCGCGACTACTCCGTCGACGCCCACACGATCACCGTCGCGCGGCTGATCGAGAAGCGCGGCCGGGGGCCGGTGCACCTGTTCGGCAACTCCCTCGGCGGAGCCATCGCCACGCGCCTCGCGGGCACCCGTCCCGACCTGGTGCGCTCCCTCACACTGATCTCACCGGCCCTGCCCGACCTGCGGCCGAGGTACGGACCCGCGCGGATCCTCGCCGCGACCGTGCCCGGAGTGGGCCCTTGGACGGTCCGGCGGCTGGCCACGCTGCCCGCCGAGCAACGGGTGCAGGGCACGTTGGAGATGTGCTTCGCGAACCCGACCGGCCTGCATCCCGACCGCGTGATGGAACTCGTCGAGGACGTACGCCGCAGGGACGAACTCACCCACAATGCCGAGGCCCTCATCGCGTCCTCGCGCGGCATCGTCACCGCCTACATGCGACGCTCGCTGTGGCGCTACGCCGCCCGCGTCATCGCGCCCACCCTGGTGATCTACGGCCGGCACGACCGGCTCGTCGACCCGAGGATGGCCGCGCGCGCGGGCCGGGTCTTCAAGCGCTCCCGCGTGGTCGTGCTGCCCGACGTCGGCCACGTCGCGCAGATGGAGCGCCCCGAGACCGTCGCGCGGGAGTTCCGCGCGATGCTCGAGGACGCCCGCCTGCGCCTGCCCGACGCCGCCGCCGGTTAGGGAATGCGGCCGTCCATGACACAGTTGTGATGAGTCCAGGACGACGGCGTCCGCACCAGAATTCCAGCATGCGCAGGAGACAACCGTGTCGTTGCCACCACTGGTAGAGCCCGCGAGCGAGCTCTCCGTCGACGAGGTCCGGCGCTATTCGCGTCACCTGATCATTCCGGACGTCGGGATGGCCGGGCAGAAGCGGCTGAAGAACGCCAAGGTGCTGTGCGTGGGCGCGGGCGGGCTCGGCTCACCGGCCCTGCTCTACCTCGCCGCGGCCGGCGTGGGCACCCTCGGCGTCATCGACTTCGACATCGTCGACGAGTCCAACCTGCAGCGCCAGATCATCCACGGGCAGTCCGACGTCGGCCGGCCCAAGGCCGAGTCGGCGGCCGCCTCGGTCCGCGAGATCAACCCGCTGATCGACGTCATCGTCCACAACGAGGCGTTGTCCAACGACAACGTCATGGACATCTTCAGCGGCTACGACCTGATCGTCGACGGCACCGACAACTTCGCCACCCGCTACATGGTCAACGACGCGGCCGTCCTGCTGGGCAAGCCGTACGTCTGGGGCTCGATCTACCGCTTCGACGGTCAGGCGTCGGTGTTCTGGGCCGAGCACGGCCCCTGCTACCGCTGCCTCTACCCCGAGCCGCCGCCTCCCGGCATGGTCCCGTCGTGCGCCGAGGGCGGCGTGCTGGGCGTGCTCTGCGCGTCGATCGGCTCCATCCAGGTGAACGAGGCGATCAAGCTGATCACCGGGATCGGCGAGCCGCTCGTCGGGCGCCTGATGATCTACGACGCCCTGGAGATGACCTACCGGAGCGTCAAGGTCCGCAAGGACCCCGAGTGCCCGCTGTGCGGCAAGAACCCCACGATCACCGAGCTCCTCGGCGACTACGAGGCGTTCTGCGGCGCGATCTCGGAGGAGGCCGCGGACGCGGTCAAGGACTCCACGATCACCGCGCCGGAGCTGAAGGACCTGCTGGACACCGGGGACATCTTCCTGGTCGACGTCCGCGAGCCCAACGAGTACGAGATCGTGAACATTCCCGGGGCCACGCTGATCCCGAAGGGTGAGTTCCTGTCCGGTGCGGCCCTGGAGCGGCTGCCCCAGGACAAGCGGATCGTGCTGCACTGCAAGTCCGGAGCCCGCAGCGCCGAGTGCCTCGCCATCGTCAAGGACGCCGGGTTCTCCGACGCCGCGCACCTCGGCGGCGGCGTGCTCGCCTGGGTCAACCAGATCGAGCCGTCCAAGCCGACCTACTGATCCGTCCGAACGACCGGAGGCTCCGGGGCGAGGTGCGGCCCCGGAGCCTCGTCTGTCTCAGTGGTTCACCGAGGTCTCGGTTCTGACCGGCTACGTGGGATCGACCAGTAACCTTGTCAGATATGGCGCGAACCTCCGATCCGAGCTGGCCGACGACCGGGCCCGGCGGATGGGAGACATGGCGCGCACCGGACGAGCCACCACCGGAGCCCGTGCCCTGGTACGCCCGTCGCCGTCTGTGGCTGGTGGTGGCGGTGATCACCACGGTGGGCTATCTCGTGGTCGGCGTCCTCTCCACCGCCCGGGTCTACTGGGAGTTCCACCGCAAGCCGACCGCGTGGGAGCTCTACCGCGCCGCGACCGAGGAGGTCGGGAACCGCTGGCGGACCTGGCCCGCGGAGAAGATCTTCCCCGCCTCCGTTCCCTACATCTCCGAACAGGGCGGGATCGAGCATGCCAGCCGGGTCGGCATCGCCCCCGAGACGGGGTGCGCCACCGGCATCGACGCCGTTCCCGCGGCCATCCTCGCCAAGTACGGGTGCCGGGCACTCCTGCGGGCGACCTACGTCGACCAGATGCAGGGCATCGTCCTCACCGTGGGCGTCGTCGCGCTCCCCGACGAGCGGTCCGCGGGCCTGGCCGGGGAGGCCGTGGCCCCTGCCGACCCCGGCACGCCGGGTCCGTTCCTGCACGCCCTGGCGTTCCCGCAGACCCTCGCCGCCCGGTTCGACGACCCCGCGCGGCAGTACGCCACAGCAGGCCGGGCCGGGCCGTACGTCGTCCTGACGGTGGCAGGGCAGACCGACGGCCGGCCCGCCGCGGCCGTACACAAGCCGCACGGGCCCTGGTTCCTCCTCGCACCGGAGGTCGGCCGCAACATCGCCGGCTCCCTGGCGCTCCCCGTCCAGCCCGACTGCGCAGAGAAGCGGGAGTGGAAGTGCTGAGGCGTGCGCTGGCGGCCGCCGTGGCGCTCACGGTGGGCCTGCTCCCGGCCACGGGATGGGCCGACGACGTACGGAACCGGGAACAGTGGGTGCTCGACACTCTGGGCGCTCCGCAGGCCTGGCGTACGACCAGGGGCAACGGCGTCACCGTCGCCGTCCTCGACACCGGCGTCGACGGGACGCACCGGGACCTGGCCGGCACGGTCACCACGGGCCCCGACTTCATCCGGGCCGTCGCGCCGGCCGCCGGCCGGCTCCACGGCACCTGGATGGCCTCCCTGATCGCCGGGCACGGGCACGGGGCGGGCGACGGGGTGATCGGCGTCGCGCCCGAGGCGCGCCTGCTGTCCCTGCGAGTGATCGCCGACCCGGCCGAGAAGGGCTACCGGTCGTTCCGCAACGCGCCGGAGTACCGCTCGGCGTTGCCCAAGGCGGTCCGCTACGCGGCGGATCACGGCGCCGACGTGATCAACATGTCACTCGGCGGCCCGAGCGCCGGCCGCGCGGAGCGTGCCGCCATCGCCTACGCCATCTCCAAAGGCGTGGTCGTGGTGGCCTCGGCCGGCAACGACGGCGACTCCAAGAGCCCGAAGAAGGTCGACAAGGACGGCCTGACGCGGCTGTCCTACCCCGCCGCGTTCCCCGGCGTGATCGCGGTCGCCGCGGTGACGCGCGGGGGCGTCGCGGCCAGGTTCTCCGACCGCAACGCGAGCGTCCAGGTCGCGGCGCCCGGCGCCGACGTCGTAGGCGCCGGACCGGGCAACCACTACTGGATCGGTGAGGGCACGAGCCAGGCGGGCGCGCTCGTGTCGGGCGTCGTGGCGCTGATCCGGGCGCGCTACCACGGCATGCCGCCCGCGCTGGTCGCCCAGGCGATCACCGCGAGCACCAGGGGCCGCCCGGCCGCAGGGTACGACGAGAGGGTCGGCTTCGGCGAGGTCAACGCCGCCGCCGCGCTGGCCGCCGCCGACCGGTTGCAGGGCTACCGGCTCGCCGCGGGCGGCAAGAGCGGCCGGTTCGACGACGGACCGATGCACCCGGTCCAGGTCGAGCGGCACCCGCCCGGCCTGGTGATCCTGGGCGGCTGGATCGGCGTGGCCGCGATCTTCGGGTTCGCCGGCGCGCTCGCGACGACCGTGCTCTACATCCGGCGCGTACGAGTCCGCCGCGGATCGGAGACCGACGGTGCGGGGTGACCCCACCGAGTTCGCCGAACGCGTCCTCGATCTCGTCGAGCGCATCCCGCCGGGCCGGGTCATGGCGTACGGCGACGTCGCCGACCTCCTCGGCGAGGGCGGACCGCGCCAGGTCGGCCGGGTCATGGCGCTGTGGGGTGGCGGCGTGCCCTGGTGGCGCGTCATCCGGGCCGACGGCTCACCGCCGCCCGGCCACGAACAGCGCGCCCTGCGGCACTACCGCGCCGAGGGGACCCCGCTCCGCGGCGCCCGCGTCGACATGCGCCTCGCCCGCTGGAACGGCGACACCGCCGAGGCAAGCTGACCCCGGCCGGGGACACTGTCGCCCGTGTTGCCGCCATAAGCCGGACATGACCGTCGTCGAGTCGAGCGCGACAGTGCCGCCGGTGTTGCCGTCGCAAGCCGGGCATCGCGGGCGTCGTGCCGTCACTGATGACGGCAAGGTGTCCACACCGACGGCAGGGTGCCGGGCCCGCCTTCGCGCTGGCCGGCAAAACCTGGTGACACCATGGCGCCCGTGCGCTAGATCTTGAGTCTGGATCGGGAGGAGGCGGGATGACCGAGCAGGCCTTCGACGCCGATGGGTTGTTCGACGACGACTATCTGCACTTCTTCGCCGAAGCGCTCGAGGAACGGGCGGACGCCGAGACCGACCTGATCTGGCGGCTGCTCGATCTCGAGCCGGGCATGGAGGTGCTCGACCTCGCGTGCGGCCACGGCCGGATCGCGGGCCGGCTGGCCGAGCGCGGTTGCCGGGTGACGGGCCTGGACGCCACGCCGACCTTCCTGGACCAGGCCCGGCGCGACGCCGCCGCCCGCGGGGTGCTGGTCGACTACGTCGAGGGCGACATGCGGTCGCTGCCGTGGGATCGGCGGTTCGACCGGGTGGTCAACTGGTTCACCGCGTTCGGCTACTTCGACGACGAGGGCAACCGCCGCGTGCTGTCCGAGGTGGCGCGGGTCTTGTCGCCGGGCGGCAGGTTCGGTATCGAGCTCAACAACCGTGACTGGATCATCCGCGGCTTCCAGCCCGCGTCCGTCATCGAGCGGGAGGGCGACCTGGTCATCGACCAGCGCCGCATCGAGCCGTCGACCGGTCGCGTCCTGACCGAACGCACGGTCGTCCGGCAGGGGCGGGTCCGACGGATCCCGTTCTTCGTGCGGATGTTCACCTTCACCGAGCTACGCGACTGGCTCCTCGCCGCCGGGTTCACGAACGTGACCGGCCACGGCGAGGACGGCGAGCCGCTTACTCCGGACAGCCGACGAATGATCACCGTCGCCGAGATCTGACACCCTGCCTCCGGCCGCTCAGGACCGCGCGCCGTCGACGCGTACCGCGCTGCGTGCGAACGCACGGCGGATGCGGGCCGCACTCCTTCGGGTGTTCGGTGACCTGCCGCCAGGTGAGGCGTACGACGGTGAAGCCCATCTCCTCGAGGCGTTCTTGCTTCAGCTTCTCGATCCGCAGCCTCTCCGGGTCGGTGTACTTCAGCAGGCCGTCGGCCTCGGCGATCGTGCGATGCTCGGCCCAGAGGAAGTCCACCTCGGTGAAGATCTGGTCGTCCTCACCGACCAGGACACCCACCTCCGGTGTCGGTAGGCCCTGTTCGGCGAACATCACCCTGGTGATGGACTCGAACGGGCTCCGGGCCCGGGGATGGGCGAAGTCGATGACGGCTCTCGCCCGCTCGATCCCCGGCCACCGCCCGCAGTCCTCGGCGACCCGGATCAACGATTCCCGGCCGGCCCGGGGGAGGAACAGCGCCGAATCCGCGACCACGACCCCCTCGCGGAACGGCAGCGTACGTGCGAGATCCACCACCGTACGGGCCGGTGTCGTCAGTGCCATCCCTCGCTCCAGCCGGACATGATCGGGTGGCAGAGCAGCACGTTCAACGCGTATCCCTCTGGGCTGCCCACGGCCGGGCGCCTGCCTCGGTCGGGTCAAAGTGACCGCGTCGAGCGGCGGTCTCAACGTCTCGATCCCGTAGATCCTGGCCGCGGACCCGTGGCTTCCGGCGGCATCCTTCCGCCGGAACGACAGGATCGCGGCCGCCACGTCGATCGCGTGCCGGCCGACGACGTCGGCGGCCTCCCAGAGGACTCTGGTCACATAGACGCCGCGTCGGCGGGCGAGCCAGATGCCCGCCGCCAGCCGATCACGGATCGCCCGCGTTCCATACCCGGTGGCCAGCGCCTGCCGCCGGGTGAACACCCCACCCTGTGCCGCGGCCAGCGCCGCGAGTTCCGCTCGCACCTCCGCAGCATCGCCCGTCCACGACGGCCGTGCGGCCCGAGCCACCGGATTGTGGATAACGCGGGGAAGGCTCACCGCCCGAGCTGACTTCGCCGTCGTTCTTGACGTCGCAATAGGCCGCAAGCCAGACAATGACCGGTCCCTGCCGACGGCAAGGTGTCCCTGCCGACGGCACCCTGCCATCAACGGCGGCAGAGTCGAGGGGAGCGAACCGGTCGCTCGCGGCCGTGTGCTCGGAGGCACCACCGGCGCCTTGTTTCGGCCGACTTAGAATCCGGCGTATGCGGCGGACGAACAGTACTGTGGTGGTGGTCGCGGGGGACGGCGCGGACACGGTCGTGCCGGGGCTCGCGGCCCTGCACAACGTGCGCGCACTGGTCGCGGGCGACCGTACGCCCGCCGAGCTGACCAGGGCGATCGCCGGTGCCGGCACGACCTACGTCGTGCACAACGCCGATCCGCTCGCCGGCGTCCGTGACGCGTGGGTTGACTTCTTCGACCAGGCCGCTCCGCATGGCGGCCTGGAGGTGGCCATCGAGTCGGCGCTGGGCGGGCTGGCCGCCGAGCGGCTGCTGTTGCCGGACTACTACGTCGTCCTCGACCCCGAGGGGATGACGCCCACGCGGCGGCACTGGTGGCTGGGCGTGCTCGCGGGGACGGCGCCGAGCTGGGTGGTCCCGGCGGAGGCGTCCGTCGCCGCGGTCAGCGACGCCCTCGCGCATCTGGCCGCCGGCCGGTGGTGGCCCGCCGACCTTCCCGGGTGGCTGCGCGGCCTGCCGAAGGTCGTCCCCGACCGGGTCGGGCTGCGGTCACTCCAGGCAGGGGCGCAGGTCGCGCGGGGGTCTCACTCCGCCCAGCAGCAGTGAGAGCGCGGCGACGAACAGCCCGCACAGCGTGGCGAGCAGGTGGCCCAGGGCCCAGATGGTGTGGTTGGAGATCACCGGCCAGACGACCCCGACGGCCAGCGCCGCGATGCCGGCCACGAGCCACCAGCCGCGCATGAGCAGGACGGCCGCGACGGTCCCCGCGACCATCATGTAGCTGACCCCGACGTCGGTCGTGTGCGCGAGCCGATGCGACGCCCGCCCCGACTCGATCGCGTGCAGTTCGACCAGTGCGGTGAGCAGGGTGCCGAGGACGTGGCCGGACACGCAGATGAGGATGATGCGGGGCGGGCCGTACCGCCGCTCGGCCCAGGCGACGACGGTGACGAACACAAGGATGTACAGGGTGAGGTCCGCGCCGCGGTTCGCCACCCACAGGGCGCTGTCGGCGAGGACCGCCAGCGGTGCGTGGCGTAGGCGTGACAGGCTGGTGCTGTTCACCCGGGTCAGCAGGTCGATGAGGCGCGGCGGCGTGGTCCGCTGCACGAGCGTGAACGCCGTGAACACCGCCACATAAATGAAGGTTGCCGGGGCCGACAGGATCCAGGCGTGCAGCCACCGTGTGTACGGGGACAGGCGGTCGACGGCCCGCCGGGCGCCGCTCCACAGCAGGCTGAGCCAGCACAGGAAATACCAGGCCAGCGCGAGGATCAACGCGACCAGCAGGATCATCGGCGCCTCCCGAGAATCTCGGCGGGACCGTCGAAGCGCTCACGCGTGGGAGCGGGGCGGAAGGGCGGCCACATCGGCGACATGCCGCAACCCTGTCACGATCACCCCCAATGATCTGCTGCAATCACCTATGTGTCAGCAGCGTCCTATCGCCTCGTGCGGCGCGCGGGCCCCGCGCAGTCGCCGCCGCCCGTGCTCGACGAGCACCAGCGGCGGGTCGTCGCGCACGCGGGCGGGCCGCTGCTCGTGCTGGCGGGGCCGGGCACCGGCAAGACGACCACGATCGTCGAGACCGTCGTCGACCGGATCGAGAATCGCGGCGTCGACCCCGAGCGGGTCCTGGTCCTCACGTTCGGCCGGAAGGCCGCGGGCGAGCTCCGGGAGCGCATCACCGGCCGGCTGCGACGCACCACCCGGACGCCGCTGGCCCTGACGTTCCACTCGTACGCGTACGCGCTGCTGCGCCGAGAGGCGGTCCTGGACGGCGAGGAGCCGCCCCGCCTGCTGTCCGGCCCGGAGCACCTGCTGGAGGTGCGCCGGCTGGTCCACGGTGAGGTCGCGGACGGCGCGCAGGCCTGGCCGCCGCGCCTGCACGAGACGCTGAAGACCCGCGGCTTCGCCGAGGAACTGCGCGACTTCATCCTGCGGGCCGCCGAGCGCGGTCTCGGCCCCGCCGACCTGGTGACGCTGGGCCGCGGCCATCACCGCGACGACTGGTACGCCGCGGGGCGGTTCCTGCACCGGTACGAACAGCGCTTCGACATCGACCCGATCATCGCCTACGACTACGCGGAACTGATCCGGGCCGCCGCCGGGATGCTCACCGACGAGGACGTACGCCGGCGCGAGCGTGCGGCGTACGACGTGATCCTGGTCGACGAGTACCAGGACACCGACCCGGCGCAGGAGTACCTCCTCCAGCAGCTGGCCGGGGGCGGGCGGGACCTGATCGTCGTCGGCGACCCCGACCAGTCGATCTACGGGTTCCGCGGCGCGGACGTGCGCGGCATCCTCGAGTTCCCGCAGCGGTTCCGTACGGTGACGGGCGAGGAGGCGCCCGTGGTGTCCCTGCGGACCTGCCGCCGCATGGGCCCGGTGATCCTGGAGGCGTCCCGCCGGGTCGCGGCGCGGCTGCCGCTCGGCGCGCTCGCCGGGGAGCACCGCGAGCTGCTGCCGGTGGAGGCGGCCGACGACGAGGCGGCGGACGCGCGGGCGGTCCGCGTCATCGAGGCCGACAGCGCCGGCCAGGAGGCCGCGCTGGTCGCCGACGAGCTACGCCGCGCCCACCTCCTGGAGGACGTCCCCTGGTCGCGGATGGCGGTGCTCGTACGGTCCGCCGTACGCCAGGTGCCGCCGCTGCGCCGCGCGCTCGCCGCCGCGGGGGTGCCGGTGATCGTGGCCGGTGACGAGGTGCCGCTGGTCAACGAGCCCGGCGCCCGGCCGTTCATCGTGCTGCTGCGGGCGGCCTTGCGGCCGGCACTGCTCGACGAGGAGGCCGCCGAGGAGCTCGTGGTGGGCCCCTTGGGCGGCGCGGACGCCCTCGGCCTGCGCCGGCTCCGCCGCGCCCTGCGTGACCTCTCCACCCTGTCCGGCGACGACAACGCCGAGGGGCTCCTCGTACGGGCGCTGAACGACGCACGCGAACTGCTGCTGATCCACCCGAGGGTCCGCGAACCCGCCGAGCGCGTCGCCAGGCTCATCGCCCTCGCGCGGGAGACCGTCCGGGGCGGCGGCGGGGCCGAGGACGTCCTGTGGGCCGTGTGGCAGGAGAGCGGCCTGGCCGACCGGCTCCTCGAGCAGAGCGTACGGGGCGGGGCCCGGGGCGCGGCTGCCGACCGGGACCTCGACGCGGTGGTCGCGATGTTCGACATGGCCGCGCGGTTCACCGACCGGCTGCCGCAGGCCGGCCCGGAGGTCTTCCTCGACGACCTCGCCTCGCAGGAGATCCCCGGGGACACCCTGGCCGAGCAGGCGCCCCAGGGCGAGGCGGTGCGCATCCTCACCGCACACCGCTCCAAGGGCCTTGAATGGGACGTGGTCATCGTGGCCGGCGTGCAGGAGGGCGTCTGGCCCGACCTGCGGCTGCGCGGCTCACTGCTGGGCAGCGAGGAGCTGATCGAGGCCGCGACCGGTTTCGCCGACCCGGACGACACCGGGGGGCGTTCGGGCGCAGCCACGGGGGGAGAAACCGGCGCGTCGCTGGCGGCGAAGATGCTGGAGGAGGAGCGGCGGCTGTTCTACGTCGCCGTGACGCGGGCCCGTCGGCGGCTCGTCGTCACCGCCGTCGGCGGGGAGGACACCCAGGAGCGGCCGTCGCGGTTCCTCCGCGAGCTCGTCCCGGACGCCGCCGAGCACGCTCAGCTCGACGAGCGGACCCGGTGGCTGTCGCTGCGCGCCCTCGTCGCGGACCTGCGCTCCGCGGTCGCCGACCCGAAGACGCCCGCGCCGCTGCGCCGGGCCGCGGCCGGGCACCTCGCCCGACTGGCCCGCGCCGGCGTGCAGGGCGCCGACCCCGGCGACTGGTACGCCCTGACGGAGCTGTCCGATGACGGTCCGGCGTTCCGCGAGGACGAGCAGCTCGTGCTGTCGCCGTCGCAGGTCGAGACGTTCGAGAAGTGCGGCCTGCGCTGGCTGCTCGCCTCCTGCGTTGGCGCCGAGGACGGCGGCGCGGGGGAGTTCGCGACGATGGGCCGGGTCATCCACGCGGTCGCCGAGCTGGTGGCGACCGACGAGGCCGTGAACGACGTCGATATCGCCAAGCGGCTCGACGAGATCTGGGACGACCTGGACTTCCGCGGCGCCTGGTACTCCCAGAAACAGCGGAAACAGGCCGAGGAGATGGTCGCCAAGTTCATGGCCTGGCACGAGCGCGCCGACGCCCGTGAGCTGGTCTCGATCGAGGAGCCGTTCAGCATCGATCTGGGCCGGGTCGTTATCCGCGGCCGGATCGACCGCGCCGAGCGCGACGGCGACGGCCGGGCCTGGATCGTCGACATCAAGACCTCCAGCGCCGCCGTACGCGAGGACGACCTGGCCCGCCATCCGCAGCTCGGCGTGTACCAGCTCGCCGTGATGCTCGGCGCGTTCGCCGAGAAGGGCCTGATCGAGCCGGGCGGGGCGGAGCTCGTCCAGGTCGGCAAGGCGTCCTACACCGCGCGGGTACGCGTCCAGACGCAGCCGCCGCCGTCGGCCGACGAGGACCCGCAGTGGCCGCGTAAGCTGGTCGACCGCGTGGCGGAGGGCATGGCCAGTCCGGTCTTCGAGGCCCGGCGCGACGACCACTGCCGTAACTGCCCCGTACGCGGCTCCTGCCCGGCGCACGACGACGGCGGCCAGGTGACGCCGTGACCGGCACGTACGACCGAGGCGTCGAGGTCGGCCCGTACGGGATGACGGTCGTGGTCGGTCTCCCGGAGCCGGCCGACCGGCTCGCTCCGACCGGCCCGTACGACGGGGGGACGCCGTGATCGGTCCCCAGGAGCTGGCGCAGCGGCTCGGCGTGCCGGAGCCGACGCCCGACCAGGCCGCCGTCATCGAGGCGCCGCTCGGCCCCATGGCGGTCATCGCCGGGGCGGGCTCCGGAAAGAGCGAGACCATGGCGGCCCGCGTCGTGTGGCTGGTCGCCAACGGGCTCATCCGGCCCGAGCGCGTGCTCGGCCTGACGTTCACCCGCAAGGCCGCGGCCGAACTGGCCGACCGCGTACGCCGGCGGCTCGACCAGCTCCGCGAGCACGAGGACCTCATCGACCCGGAGATCCTCGACGGTGAGCCGACGGTGTCGACGTACCACGCGTACGCCGCGCGCCTGTTCGGCGACCACGCGCTGCGGGCCGCGCTGGAGCCGACGATGCGGCTCGTCACGCCGGCGGTGGCGTGGCAGATCGCGGCGCGCGTCGTCGACGCCTACGACGGGCCGATGGACGCCGTGGAGTGGGGCCCCGACACCGTCACCAAGGCGGTGATCGGGCTGTCGGGGGAGCTGTCGGAGCACCTGCGCACCCCCGAGGACGTACGGAAGGTCGGTGCCTGGCTGAACGAGCGGTACGCCGAGGTCAAGAAGCCCACCAAGAAGCATCAGGGCTCGATCGTGGGGGCCCAGGCCGTACGCGAACAGCTCATGCCGTTGGTCGAGGCGTACCAGCGGGCCAAGGCCAAGCGGGAGGTGCTCGATCACGGCGACCAGATGGCACTGGCCGCGCGGATCGCCGCCGAGCACCCGGAGGTCGGCCAGATCGAGCGGTCGCGGTACGCCGCCGTGCTGCTGGACGAGTACCAGGACACCAGCCACGCCCAGCTGGTTCTGCTCAAGGCGCTGTTCGGCGGCGGTCATCCGGTCACCGCCGTCGGCGACCCCTGCCAGTCGATCTACGGCTGGCGCGGCGCGAGTGCCGGCAACCTCCTGGGGTTCGTCCGCGACTTCCCGTACGGGGAGCGACCCGCGCCGATGCGGCAGCTGTCCACCAGCTTCCGCAACGGCGAGCGGGTCCTCGACGCGGCCGCCCGCATCCAGGTCGAGCTGCGCGAGGACGCCAAGGACGTCCCCCGCCTGTGGCCCGGCGCGGCGCAGCAGGCCCGCGGGCGGGTCGAGTCCGCGCTGCTGGACACCGTCGAGGACGAGGCCGAGCGGCTGGCCGACCGCCTGGTCCGCCTGCTGCGGCAGCCCAAGGACCTCGCGCCCGACGACGAGCCCTGGGACAAGACGAGCCGGCACGGTCCGGGCCTCCAGCCGTCCGACATCGCCGTCCTCGCCCGCAAGCGGGCACAGTTCCCGCTGATTCGGGCGGCGCTGGAGGCGCGCGGCGTCCCGGTCGAGGTGGTCGGCCTCGGCGGGCTGCTCACCGTGCCGGAGGTGCAGGACGTCGTCGCCACCCTGAAGGTCGTACACGACCCGACGGCGGGCGCCTCGCTGGCCCGGCTGCTGACCGGGCCGCGCTGGCGCATCGGCCCCCGCGACCTGGTGGCCCTGGGCCGCCGCGCCCGCGAACTCGCCCGCGAGGCGGCCCGGGACCTGCACCCCGGGGCCGGATCCCGGACGGACCTGGAGACGACGGCGGCCGACCCGCTCCGGCAGGTGGTCCAGGAGCTGAACGACGAGAACGGCAGCCTCGTCGACGCCCTCGACGACCTCGGCCCGGCCGAGCGCTTCAGCGAGGAGGGGTACGCGCGGCTCGCACGCCTCCGCGACGAGCTGCGGGTCCTGCGCCGCCACGTCGGCCTGCCCCTGCCCGACCTGGTGACCGAGGTGGAGCGGACCCTCGGCCTGGACATCGAAGTGGCGTCCCGGTCCGGCCTGGACCCGGTCACCGCTCGGGCGGACCTGGACGCGTTCGTCGGCGCCGCCGCGTCCTTCGCGGGCGACGCGGCGGACCCGACGCTGGGGGCGTTCCTCGCGTACCTGAAGGCCGCCGAGTCGGAGGAGTTCGGCCTGGAGGCGGGCCGGGTCGGCGAGACCAACAGCGTCAAGCTCCTCACCGTGCACGCCGCCAAGGGCCTGGAGTGGGACGTCGTCGCCATCCCCGGCCTCGTCTGGAACCCGACGAAGGCCGAGACCCCGGGCCCGGGTTCGGTCTTCCCCGCCAAACCCCGGAACTCGTCCCGCTGGACGGAGAACGCCCGGCTCCTGCCATACCCCCTCCGCGGCGACCACGCCGACCTGCCGCCGCTGAACGGCCTGCAGAAGGACGACGTCGAGGAGTTCAACGCCGCGACCGCCGACCGTGACCTGCGCGAGGAGCGCCGCCTGGCGTACGTCGCCGTGACACGGGCGCGACACCTGCTGATCGCGACGGGGTACCGCTGGGGCACCGCGAGCCGCCCGCTGCAGCCCTCACCGTTCCTGACCGAGATCCGTGAGGCGTGCGAGGCCGGCGCCGGCCAGGTCGGCTACTGGGCCGACGAGCCGCTGGACGAGGAGAACCCGCTGCTCGCCGAGCAGGACACCGCGTCCTGGCCCGCCCTGCCCGAGGGCGAGCGCTACGACGCGGTGGCCGAGGGCGCCCGGATGGTCGACGACGCCATGCAGGGCAGACTCCGCCTGGGCTACCTCCCCCTGGCGCCGCGCGACCGCCGCCGGACCGCCGCCTGGGCCCGCGACGTGGAACTGCTGCTGGCCGAACGCGACCGGGCCCGCGGCGTCGACGGCCTCGCGGTCGACCTGCCCGCCCACCTGTCGGTTTCCTCGCTTGTCACGCTGGCTCGGGACCCGGCGGCGCTGGCCCGGCAGATCCGCCGGCCGCTGCCCCGGCCCCCGGCCCCGTACGCTCGGCGCGGCACCGCCTTCCACCGCTGGCTGGAGTCCCGCTGGGGCCAGCAGCGGCTGCTGCACCTCGACGACCTGCCCGGCGCCTCCGACGAGGGCGCGGCGGGCGACGACGAACTCGGGACGCTCCAGGCCGCGTTCGAGGGCAGCGCCTGGGCCGACCGTGAACCCCACGAGGTCGAGGTCCCCTTCGAGACGATGATCGGTGACCGGCTGATCCGCGGTCGGATGGACGCGGTCTTCCGTACGGACGACGGCGGGTACGAGGTCGTCGACTGGAAGACCGGCCGCCCGCCGACCGGCGACGAGGCGCGTGTCGTCTCCGTGCAGCTCGCGGCCTACCGGATCGCCTGGGCGCAGCTCGCGGACGTCCCGGTCGAGAAGGTCAGTGCCGCGTTCCACTACGTCGCGGCGAACCGGACCATCCGCCCCGCCGACCTTCTCGACGCCGACGGCCTCGCCGCCCTGTTGGAGCGGATCCCCACGGCCTGACCAGGGACTTCTCGGGCCGGAGAACCGCTCGGCAGCGGTGTCTCACAGGCCGAGGCCGCCCGCCTCGTCAAGGCGGCGGCGCAATTCGTCGTCGAGATCCAGGTCGGCCGCCGCCAGCACCTCGTTGAGCTGGGCGACCGAGCTGACGTCGACGATCGGGATCACCGGCGGGTCGCCGCCCATCAGCCAGGCCAGCACCACCTGGTTGAGGGTGGCCCCCGTCTTGTCCGCCACCTCCCGCAGCGCGGCCAGCCGCGCCGGCGTGCCCGGGTGGTCGTACGCCGGGTGCAGCGGCCGGTCCGTACGCGCGTAGGCGCCGCCGAGCAGTGGGCTGTAAGCCACAGGCTCATGTCCGGCTCGCTCCGGACGTAGTCCAGGGTCTCCACGTCGACGTTCCCGAACACGAGGTCGCCCCGGCCGGTGACGTCCATCCGGGGCCGTACGTAGGAGTGGCGGAGCTGGAGGCACGTGTAGCCGGGACGGCCCTGGCCCCGCGCGACCGCCCGGGCCCGCTCGACCTTCCAGAGGGCATGGTTGCTGGCGCCGAGGACCCCGACCGTGCCCTCCTCGACGAGCGACGCGAAGGCGTCAACCGTCTCCTCGATCGGCACCGTCCGGTCCTCGATGTGCGCCCAGTACACATCGACGCGGTCGGTGCCCAGCCGGTGCAGGCTGCCCTCGATCGCCGACCGGATCGCCGCCGGCGAGAGTCCTTCGCCGCTCTCCCGCCAGCTCGTGCCGGGGACGGTCGGTTGCGCCCCGACCTTGGTGCTGATCACCACCTGGTCGCGGGCGCCGCGGTCGGCCAGCCACCGGCCGAGCACCGTCTCGCTCTCCCCTCCCGCGCCGCCCTCCTCCCAGAAGGCGTAGTTGTCGGCGGTGTCGATCAGGGTGCCGCCGGCCTCGACGAAACGGTCGAGGAGGGCGAACGCCGTCTTCTCGTCGGTCCGGGTGCCGAACAACATGG
>JBJMIW010000260.1:0-11382 GCA_045806665.1 Actinoallomurus sp. | reverse complement strand
CGGCTCAGAGCAGGGCCCAGGCCTCGGTCAGCGTCTGGCGCAGGATCTGCTCCATCTCGTCGAAGTGCTCCTGGCCGCAGACCAGCGGCGGCGCCAGCTGGATCACCGGGTCGCCGCGGTCGTCGGCGCGGCAGACCAGCCCGGCGTCGAACAGCGCGGTGGACAGGAACCCCCGCAGCAGACGTTCGGACTCGGCCGCGTCGAAGGTCTCCCGGGTGTCCTTGTCCTTGACGAGCTCGATGCCGTAGAAGTAGCCGGCGCCGCGGACCTCTCCCACGATCGGCAGGTCGGTGAGCCGCTCCAGCGTGGCGCGGAAGGCGCCCTCGTTGGCGCGGACGTTGTCGAGGACCTTCTCCTTCTCGAACAGGTCGAGGTTGGCGAGCGCGACCGCGGTGGACACCGGGTGCCCCGCGAAGGTGATGCCGTGCAGGAAGGTCGCCTCGCCTTCGTTGAACGGCTCCATGAGCCGGTCGCTGACCATCATGCCGCCCAGTGGCGAGTAACCGGAGGTGACGCCCTTGGCGAAGGTGATGATGTCGGGCTGGTAGCCGTACCGTTCGGACCCGAAGTAGTGGCCCAGACGGCCGAACGCGCAGATCACCTCGTCGGAGACCAGCAGCACGCCGTGCCGGTCGCAGATCTCCCGGACCCGCTGGAAGTAGCCGGGCGGCGGCGGGAAGCAGCCGCCGGCGTTCTGCACCGGCTCCAGGAAGACGGCGGCCACCGACTCGGGCCCCTCGCGCAGGATGGCCCGCTCGATCTCGTCGGCCGCCCACTGCCCGAACCGCTCCGGCGAGTCGCCGTACTCGGGCGCGCGGTAGAAGTTGGTGTTGGGCACACGGACGGATCCCGGGACCAGGGGCTCGAACGGGTGCTTGATGGGCGCCAGGCCGGTGATCGACAGCGCGCCCATCGAGGTGCCGTGGTAGGCGATGTCGCGGCTGATCACCTTGTAGCGGCCGTGCTGCCCCACCAGCTTGAAGTAGTTGCGGGCCAGCTTCCACGCCGACTCGACGGCCTCCGAGCCGCTCGCCGTGAAGAACACCCGGTTCAGGTCGCCGGGGGCGAGGGCGGCGAGGCGCTCGGCCAGTTCGATCGCGCCCGGGTGGGCGTAGGACCACAGCGGGAAGTACGCCAGCTCACCGGCCTGGGCGGCCGCGGCGTCGGCGAGTTCGCGCCGCCCGTGCCCGAGCTGGGAGACGAACAGGCCGGACAGCCCGTCGAGGTAGCGTCGGCCCTTGTCGTCGTAGACGTAGGCGCCCTCGCCGCGGACGATGACGGGCACGTCGGCGTCCTTGTAGGACGACATCCGGGTGAAGTGCATCCACAGATGGCGTTTCGCGGCGTCCTGGAGATTCATCTTTCTGCTTTCTCTCAGCGGGTTCCCCACGCGTAGGTCTGCTTGCGGAGCTTGAGGTAGACGAAGCTCTCGGTGCCGGAGACGCCGGGCACCGCCCGGATCCGGCCGAGGACGTCGAGGAGGTGCTCGTCGCTCTCGCACACGATCTCGACCAGCAGGTCGAAGGAGCCCGCGGTGATCACGACGTAGTCGATCTCGTTGATGCCGGCGAGCGCGTCGGCGACGGTCTCCAGGTCGCCCTCGCAGCTGATTCCGATCATGGCCTGCCGGAAGAAGCCGAGCGATAGCGGGTCGGTGACCGCGACGATCTGCATCACGCCCGACTCCAGCAGCCGCTGAACGCGCTGCCGCACGGCCGCCTCCGACAGGCCCACCGCCTTGCCCAGCGCGGCGTACGAGCTGCGGCCGTCCGCCTGGAGCAGTTCGATGAGCTTCTTGGACGTCTCGTCGAGGTGGTTGCCCGTGCGCCGTCCGTTCGCCGCCGGCCGTGCGGGGGGCGCCTGGTCGTCGGTCATCGCGGCCTCCTTTGCTGCGACATCGTGTGCAGGCGAGCGCCGGAAGTCAAGGAATTCGTGGCGAAATCTGATTGTAACAACGGAATCGCTTGTTTCGTGTGATTCGTTCTGCCAGGGTCGGCGCATCACAGCCTGTACACCCGGGAGGCCGACCGTGACCTTGCGGAACTTCGTGGGCGGCGAGTACGTCGACGCCGAGGACGGCCGCACGTCCGATGTGATCGATCCGAGCACCGGAGAGACCTACGCCCAGGCGCCCGTGTCGGGGCCCGCGGACGTCGACGCGGCGATGAGCGCCGCCGCAGCGGCGTTCGAGGACTGGCGCGACGCCACGCCGAGTGAGCGGAGTCTGGCGCTGCTGCGGATCGCCGACGCCATCGAGGCGCGGGCGGAGGAACTCGTGCAGGCCGAGTGTCGCAACACGGGCAAGCCGCTCCAGCTCACCCGGGACGAGGAGATCGGCCCGATGGCCGACGAGTTCCGGTTCTTCGCCGGCTGCGCCCGGCTGCTGGAAGGCCGGTCGGCCGGGGAGTACATGACCGAGCACACCTCGATGATCCGCCGCGAGCCGATCGGCGTCTGCGCGCAGGTCACGCCGTGGAACTACCCGATGGTCATGGCGACCTGGAAGATCGCGCCGGCGCTGGCGGCCGGGAACACCGTGGTGCTGAAACCCTCAGACACCACGCCGGTCACCACGCTGATGCTCGCCGAGATCGCCGCGCAGTTCCTGCCGCCCGGCGTGCTGAACGTGGTCTGCGGCGACCGGGAGACCGGGCGGGAGCTGGTCGGCCACCCGATCCCGCAGATGATCTCGCTGACCGGCTCGGTACGGGCGGGCATGCAGGTCGCCCGGCAGGCCGCCGGCTCGCTGAAGAAGGTCCACCTCGAACTGGGCGGCAAGGCACCGGTCCTCGTCTTCGACGACGCCGACGTCGCCAGGACCGCGCGGGGCATCGCCGAGGCGGGGTACTTCAACGCCGGCCAGGACTGCACCGCGGCGACCCGCGTGCTGGCCACCCCCGGCGTGTACGACGACCTCGTCGCCGCGCTGGCCGAGCAGGCCGGAGCCACGAAGGTCGGCCCGCCGAGTGACGAGGACGCCTTCTTCGGCCCGCTCAACAACGCCGGCCAGCTCTCCCGGGTCAACGGCTTACTCGACCGGGCGCCCGCGCACGCCGAGGTCCTGGCCGGCGGCGAGCGCGTCGGTGACCGCGGCTACTTCTACGCGCCGACCGTGGTCACCGGCCTCCGCCAGGACGACGAGATGGTCCAGAGCGAGATCTTCGGCCCGGTCATCACCGTGCAGCGCATCGCCGACGAGGAGGAGGCCGTGCGCCACGCGAACGGCGTGGAGTACGGGCTGGCCGCCAGCGTCTGGACCAGCGACCACGGGCGGGCCATGAGAATGTCCCGGCGGCTCGACTTCGGCGCGGTGTGGATCAACACCCACATCCCATTCGTCTCGGAGATGCCGCACGGCGGCTTCAAACATTCCGGCTATGGCAAGGACCTGTCGATGTACGGCTTTGAGGACTACACGCAGATCAAGCACGTCATGAGCTACACCGGAGCGGGCGAATGACCGAGCTCCGAGAGCCCGAGGCCGCGACCGGCGTGAAGATCGCCGCGATCGAGCTGCGCGGGGTCGTCAAGGCGTTCCAGTCCCGCGGCGAGACGGTCGCCGCGGTCCGCGGCGTCGACCTGTCCATCGCCGAAGGCGAGTTCTTCTCGCTGCTTGGCCCATCCGGATGCGGCAAGACCACGACGATGCGGATGATCGCCGGGTTCGACGAGCCCACCGAAGGCCAGATCATCCTGCACGGACACGACGTCGTGGGCGTGCCGCCCAACCGCCGCGACATCAACATGGTCTTCCAGTCCTACGCGCTGTTCCCGCACATGAGCGTCTTGGAGAACGTCGCGTTCGGCCTGCGCCGCAAGAACACCCCCAAGGACGAGGTCACCCGCCGGGTCGGCGAGATGCTGGAGATCGTGGACCTCGCCGGCAGGGAGAAGCGCCGGCCGCGCGAGCTGTCCGGCGGCCAGCAGCAGCGGGTCGCGCTGGCGCGCGCGCTGGTCAACCGCCCGCGGGCGCTGCTGCTGGACGAGCCGCTCGGAGCGCTCGACCTCAAACTCCGCCAGGCCATGCAGGTCGAGCTCAAGCGCATCCAGCGCGAGGTCGGCATCACCTTCGTCTACGTCACCCACGACCAGGGCGAGGCCCTGACGATGTCGGACCGCATCGCGGTCATGAACGACGGGGTCATCGAGCAGCTCGGCCCGCCCCGGCAGATCTACGAACGGCCCGCGACCACGTTCGTCGCCGGCTTCATCGGCACCTCGAACGTCCTGTCCGGCACCGTCGCCCGTACGGACGGCGACACCGCGGTGATCGAGGCGGGCGCCGGCGAGCGGATCCTGGTGCCGGGCGCGGCACCGGGGGCCGGCGGCGCCGTCGAGCTGACCGTACGGCCGGAGAAGATCGCGATCGGGCTGCACCCGCCGGACGGGGAGGTCTGCGCGCTGCGCGGCACCGTCACCGAAGTCGTCTACCTCGGCACCTTCACGAACTACACGGTACGGACGTCCACCGGGGCGGAGGTCGTGGTCTTCGTACAGAACGCCTCCTCCGCGGACGACGTCGCCACCACCGGGGACGCCGTCTGGCTGTCGTGGGAGCCACGCCACTCGTACGCGATCGGAGCAGCGTGAACGACAGAGCGGCGAGCCGCCGAGCGAGTGGAGTCGCCGGTGAGGAACGAGCCGGCGGCGGAGTGAGTGAGAAGGAGAGCACGACCATGAACACCGACCCCGCGCTCCTGCGCGGCATGACCCGGAGCCGGCGCGACGCCCTGCGGCTCTTCGGCCTGGCCGGCGCCGGTCTCGGCCTCACCGCCTGCGGCGTCAAGGGCACCAAGGCCGCCCCGGTCGACCAGAGCGACGTCCAGAAGTACTGGAACGGCAAGGCCAAGAACGGCCGGCTCAGCTTCGCCAACTGGCCGCTGTACATGGACAAGGGCCGCACCCCGCTCAAGCAGTTCACCCAGCAGACGGGCATCGCGGTGACCTACCGCGAGGTCATCCAGGACGACCCGACGTGGTTCGGCAAGATCCAGCCCCAGCTGCAGGCCGGCCAGTCGATCGGGTACGACCTGATGACCATCACCAACGGCGTGACGTTCACCAAGCTCAAGGAGCTCGGCTACCTCGTGCCGCTGGACCACTCGAAGCTGCCGAACTTCGCCAAGAACGCCGGCGCGGCCTACAAGAACGAGTCCTTCGACCCAGGCAACGTCTACAGCGTCCCGTACGCGACCGGGATCACCGGCATCGCCTACGACCCGAAGAAGACCGGCCGGGACATCACGAGCATCGCGGACCTGTGGGACCCGAAGTTCAAGGGCAAGGTCGGGATGCTGTCCGACGTCCAGGAGATCGGCAACTTCGGGATGCTCGCGGTCGGCGTCAACCCGGAGAAGTCGACGCCGGACGACTGGAAGAAGGCCGCCGCCAAGCTGCAGGAGCAGAAGGACAAGGGGATCGTCCGCAAGTACTACGACCAGGACTACATCGACGCGCTGACCCGCGGCGACATCTGGCTCACCATGGCCTACTCCGGCGACATCTTCCAGCAGAACCTCTCGGAGGGATCGAACCTGAAGTTCGTCATCCCGCAGGAGGGCGGAACCATCTGGACCGACAACCTGACGATCCCCAAGACCGCCGAGAACCCGGTCGACGCCCTCATGCTGATGGACTACTTCTACCGGCCGGACGTCGCCGCCGAGCTCGCTGAGATCATCAGTTACGTCACGCCGGTCCCCGGGGCCAAGGACGTCCTCGTCGCCGAGGCCGCCAAGGCCACCGGATCGCGCAAGAAGACGCTCCAGGCGCTGGCCGGCAGCCCGCTGGTGTTCCCCTCTGACGCGGACTACGCGAAGCTCCACCACTACGTGACGATGAACACGGCGCAGGAGCAGGAGTACAACACGGTCTTCCAGCACATCACGGCCGGGTGACCCATGCGCCGACGCCTCACCCCGTACCTGCTGGTCCTGCCCGGTGGCCTCTGGCTCGCGATCTTCTTCGTGCTGCCGATGGTCGTGATGGTGTCGTTCTCACTCATGCAGGGCGACGTGGTGAACGGTTTCCAGCTCACCTGGCACTGGCAGAACTACACCGACGGCCTGTCGACCTACGCCGACCAGCTCATTCGCTCCCTCGCGTACGGCCTGATCGCCACGGCGGCGTGCGCCCTGCTCGCCTACCCGGTCGCGTACTGGATCGCCTTCCGCGGCGGCGCGCGTAAGACGACCTACCTCTTCCTGACGCTGCTGCCGTTCTTCGTGTCGTTCGTGCTGCGGACGTTCTCCTGGAAGTTCCTGCTCGCCGACAACGGCATCGTCCTGGGACCGCTGAAGAACGCCGGCCTGCTGCCGCAGGACTTCCACGTGCTGGCCACCGGCTTCGCCGTCGTGGCCGGCCTGACCTACAACTACCTGCCCTTCATGATCCTGCCCATCTACGTGGCCCTGGAGCGCGTCGACCCGAGGCTCATCGAGGCGGCGCAGGACCTGTACGCCGGCCGGGCGCAGGCGTTCCTGCGCGTGGTGCTGCCGCTGTCGCTGCCGGGGGTGTTCGCGGGCGTGCTGATGACGTTCGTGCCGGTCAGCGCCGACTACGTCAACGCGACGGTGCTCGGCGGCACCAACAACACGATGATCGGGAACGTCATCCAGAACCTCTACCTGGTCAACAACGACTACCCGCAGGCGGCGGCGCTGTCCTTCGCGCTGATGGCCATCCTGCTCATCGGGATCTTCGCGTACGCGCGGGCGCTGGGCACCGAGGACGTACTGGAGGTGGCGGCCCGATGACGGCCACGATGACGGAGGCAGCGCCCGCCGTCCGGGCACGGCGGGCCGGCTGGGGCGACCGGCTCCTGTACCTCTACACCTGGCTGATCATCGTCTGGCTGTGCCTGCCGATCGCCGTGATGATCGTGTTCGGGTTCAACGACGCCAAGGGGCGCCTGAACCTGACGTGGCAGGGCTTCACGCTCAAGTGGTACGGGCGGCTGTTCGCGGTGCCGGACCTGACCACGGCGCTGGTGAACTCGCTGACGATCGCGGTCCTGGCCGCGCTCGGCGCGACGGCCCTCGGCACGCTGATCGGCCTGGCCCTGGGGCGGTACCGGTTCCGCGGCCAGGGCGCGCTGAACCTCGTGCAGTTCGCGGCGATCTCCGCGCCGGAGACCGTGCTGGGCGCGTCCCTGCTGTCGTTCTTCGTCCAGCTCGGCGTGGGGCGCGGCTACTGGACGATCCTCGTCGCGCACATCATGTTCTCGCTGTCGTTCGTGGCGGTGACCGTACGGGCGCGGGTCCTCACCCTGGACCCGTTCGTCGAGGAGGCGGCGCGCGACCTGGGAGCGGGCGGCTGGACGGCCTTGCGGCTCGTCACCCTGCCGATGATCTTCCCTGCGGTGCTGGCCGGTGGGCTGCTGGCGTTCGCGCTGTCGATCGACGACTTCATCATCACCAGCTTCAACAGCGGCTCGACCCTGACGTTCCCGCTGTGGATCTGGGGCGCGCAGAAGAACGGCCTGCCGCCGCAGGTCAACGTGATGGGGACGCTGATCTTCCTGGCGGGTGTCCTCCTCGCGGTGGGGAACGCGGTGGTCGCCCGCCGGCGTCGGTGATCCGGACATGAACGTCCTGGCCGCCCTGGCGGAGGCCGAGCCGGCACCGTACTGGCTGGCGGACCCGGCCGCGCCCGAACCCGCGCCGGCGCTGGTCGGCCGTACGTCCTGCGACCTCGCGGTGGTCGGCGCGGGCTACACCGGACTGTGGACGGCGCTGCGGGCCAAGGAACGCGACCCGTCACTGGACGTCGTCGTCGTCGAGGCGGACGTGGCGGGCGGTGCCGCATCCGGCCGCAACGGCGGATTCTGCGCGGCGAGCCTCACCCACGGGCTGGGCAACGGCCTCGCCCGCTGGCCCGGCGAGATGGCCGTGCTCGAGCGCCTCGGCCGCGAGAACCTCGACGGGATCGAGGAGGCGGTACGGCGCTACGGCATCGACTGCGAGTTCGAGCGCACCGGTGAGCTGAACGTCGCGACGGAGGACTGGCAGCTGGCCGACCTGCGGGCGCTGGCCGCGGAGTCGGCCACGCTCGGGCGGCAGGCGGACCTGCTCGACGCCGATGCCGTCCGCGCGCAACTCGCATCGCCCATTTACCGGGGCGGGCTGTTGCGCCTTCTACGGCACCGCGTACGGCGGCCGGCTGGCGTATTCGGCCGGCTACACCGGCCTCGGCGTCGGCGCCACCCGATTCGGCGCCGACGTCATGCTCGACCTGCTGTCCGGAGCGGACACCGAGCGCACCCGGCTCGCGATGGTGCGTACCAAGCCCGTGCCGTTCCCCCCGGAACCGCTGCGCTACGGCGTCATCCAGCTCACCCGCTGGTCACTCGCCCGCGCCGACCGCCACCAGGGCCGCCGCAACCTGTGGCTGCGCACCCTCGACCACCTCGGCGTCGGCTTCGACTCCTGATCAGCGGCTGAGCCGACCCGCGCTGAAGCGGCGGATGCTACGGGGACCCGGATGTTCCTCGAGGGCCTCCTCGTCCCTCCAAGCGTGATGTCTGCCCGGACACCGGCCTGGCCCGGCTGTCGTACGGCCAGGCCCGAAGCCTGCTGGACGAGCACACCGCGATGCGCGGCCCGGGCACGGGGTGGGATCTGCACGAGTGCCGTCACTCCGCCCTGACGCACCTTGGTGAGCAGGGTGCGTCGCTGCTGATGCTGATGGCGAAGTCCCGGCACAAGAAACCGGAGAACGTGCGCCGTTACTTCAAGCCGTCCCCGGAGGCGATCGCTGAGCTCACCAGCCTGCTTGCGCCGGGCGACATCCGGCGCTGACCTTTTCCTCAGGCCGAGAGCGCCGGTTCCGGCCAGTCCGGATCGGGTGCGCACGCGCCCGCCAACTGGTCCAGGGACACGTGCAGCGCTGCGGCCAGGGCCGCGACGGTGAAGAAGGCCGGGGTCGGGGCCCTGCCGGTTTCGATCTTGCGCAGGGTCTCCGCGGAAACTCCTGCCGCGGCGGCCACCTCCGCCATGCTCCGGCTGCCGCGCGCTTGACGCAGCAGCGCGCCGAACCGCTCGCCGCGTTCCCGTTCCCACGGAGTCAGAGGAGTCCTCACCATGACCGTGATACTAATACCGGTATAAGTATTGGGTTGTTTGAGGCGGGGAGCCACAGCACATGGTGGAGATCAAGACCGATGCCGCGATGGACGCAATGCGGGAAGCCGGGCGAGTGGTGGCCCGTGCTCTGGCCGCAGTCCAAGAAGAAGCCGGCGTAGGAGTGTCCCTGCAGGAACTCGACGAGGCGGCCCGCGCCGTCCTAGCCGAGGCCGGCGCCCGCTCACCCTTCCTGGGATACCGGCCGTCCTTCGCCCCGGTCCCCTTCCCCGCGGTGATCTGCACCTCCGTCAACGACGCCGTGGTGCACGGTATCCCCACCGGCTACCGGCTGCGCGACGGCGACCTGGTGAGCATCGACTGCGGCGCCCAGCTCGACGGCTGGACCGGCGACGCCGCCACCACGTTCACCGTCGGAACTCCACACCCCACAGACCTCGACCTGATCGACGCCACCCAGCAGGCCCTCGACGCCGGCATCGCCGCCGCCCAGGTGGGCAGCCGCCTCGGCGACATCTCCCACGCTATCGACACCGTCGCCCGCAAGGCGGGCTGCGGCATGCCCGCCGACTTCGGCGGCCACGGCATCGGCCGCCGCATGCACGAAGACCCCCACGTCCCCAACCGCGGTCGCCCCGGCCGAGGCTTCCCCCTCCGCCATGGTCTGGTCCTCGCCATCGAACCCATGCTCATGGCCGGCGGGCAGAACACCTACCGCACCGACACCGACGCCTGGACCCTGCGAACCACCGACGGCAGCCGGGCCGCCCACATCGAGCACACCGTCGCCATCACCGAACAGGGCCCCCGCATCCTGACCCTGCCTTGACCTTCGTGCCGACCGGCTGGCATGAAGGTCAAGGCAGGCGCCCCCAGGCCGGTCCCGGGCCCTGCTGGGACCGGGACCGGATTTCCCGGGCCGGCGTCACGCCTCGTCGGCTGTGTTCCTGTCGCGCAGGGGCCGCATCCCGCCGGGCAGGTCGGGGAGTCGGAAGGAATACCGGCCCAGCACGTTGATGTGATGCCGCACGAACGGGGACAGGCGGGCCACGTCCTCGTCGCGGACGTCGAAGCCGTCCGCCCTCAGCCGGTTGACCGCGGCGTCCATGTACCGGGTGTTGAACAGCACCAGCGCGTTCAGCACCAGGCCGAGGGCGCCGATCTGGTCCTCCATGCCGTCCTGGTAGCGCTGGTACAGCTGCCCGGCGCGGCCGTGGAAGATCTTCCGGGCGAGGGAGTGGCGGCCCTCCTGGAGATTGGCCTGCACCTTGATCTGCCTGCGGTAGCCGGGCTCGTCGGCCAGGCGCAGGATATGGAGGGTCTTGGCGATCCGCCCGTAGTGCGCGATCGCGTCCCCCAGCGACGTCGGCCGTCCGTCCCTCGACAGCATCCGGATGACGTCGTAGGCGCGCATGGCGCCGGTGTGGACGGAGCCAATGATCCGCAAGATGTCCTCCCAGGGCCGCTCGATACGGGCGAGGTCGGTGGATCTCCCCGGCGTGCGTGCGGGCCGTCCCGTCCCGCTCGCCGTACTCCTTCAGACACGACGCATCGGCGATCCCCAGCTGCTCGGCCAGGTACTCGGCGACCTCCGCCGGCACCTGCTGCGGGTCCGGCATGAACCGGCCCAAGTACCGCGCGCTCGTCAACTGAACCGCGAACCCGAGCCGGTTGTGCACACGCCGCTTGGCCTGCGCCTTTTCCAGATCCGAGTCATCCAGGAAGAAGTACCGCTCCAACTCCGCCCGCGACGGCGCCCCGTAGAACGCCCCGTACCGCGCCGCCTGCTCATCCGACAAGAAATCGACCGCCACCACGGCCTCCGAAGATCGACAACACCAACCCGCGAAGGCTCCGCCGTACGATCAGGCCAGTCAAAGCGCCGTTCAGGGCCGCGAGGGCTTAGCGCACGATCTGACAAGGATGTTCCTCAACCTCCGTCATGGCAGCGATCGCCGACCGGCTCAGCGCAGCTCGTTGATGCGGATCAGGTTGCCCGCGGGATCGCGGAAGGCGCAGTCGCGAACGCCGTACGGCTGCTCGGTCGGCTCCTGGACGACCTCGGCACCGCCGGCCTGCAGGCGCTCGAACGTGCCGTCGAGGTCGGCGGTGGCCAGGATGATGTGGGCGTAGGTGCCTTTGGCCATCATCTCGGCGATGGTGCGGCGCTCGTCGTCGGTGATGCCGGGGTCGGCGGCCGGCGGGTGCAGGACGATCGACGTGCCGGGCTGGCCGGCGGGGCCGACCGTGATCCAGCGCATCCCGCCGTATCCGACGTCGTTGCGGACCTCGAAGCCGAGGG
>JBJMIW010000259.1:0-8136 GCA_045806665.1 Actinoallomurus sp. | reverse complement strand
GCAGGGTCGCGCCGCCGAGAAGCTGGCCGTCATCGGCCGCCTCTACTGCCCACAGGCCTTGTGGCACAGGGCTCTGTGACGACTGCAGATCCCAGTCTCCCAACAGTTCCCGCATCTCGGCGACGTCACGCACAGGCTGTCGCATGCCGATCGCCTTGGCGGTTCTCGGGTCCCCGTAGATCTCGAACGCCCCCTGGGCATCGTCGGCAGACCAAGACCGCAAGATGAGGGTCGGAGTGATGATGCGCTCAGGCTCGATGGTGATGTGCAGGTCGTCCATGGCGTCAGCGCCCGCCGGTAGTGTCTCGTGCGGTGCGAGTAACGATGAAGGCCGAACGGCTGATGTCGACGGCGTCGTTCCACTCGGGGTGGTCTTGGACGTAGTCGGCAACAAACCCGCAGTAGATGCCAACCTTGGTCCGACTCTGGCTCAGGTCTTCCAGAGCGTAGCGCGCCAGGGCCGAAGCGATGCCCCGATGCCGTTCGTCTGGGTCCACGTAAGAGTGGGTGAGCATGACCCGCCCGCCGGTCGTCTCGTAAGCCAGGTTACCGACGACCCGGCCATCGATCAGCGCCTCGTAGAGCCGGGTGGTCTCGTCCTTGCGCACCTCAACGGCGGCCGGTGATTGCTCCATGTTCTCTTCTCGCCTCGTTCGTCTTCGGTCGGTGGCCCCCGATCAGTCCTCACCAGGTGACGGACCACCGAGTCCAACTTACGGCACGCGGGCGGCGCATCGCGAGCAGACAGACGTCATACTTGGACTTCAAGGTCCGATACGGGGCGTGCACGAGTACGCGGCGTGACTACACATTGGAAGGGTGGGCCGATGAGCAGCGAAGAACAGGTGCCGGTAACCGAGGAGCTGATCGACAACACCGATCAAGGCCGCTTTGAGCTCCACCGCGACGGCGACCTAGTCGGCTGGCTCTACTACACCCACCTGAAGCCCAACCGGTACGCCCTACAGCACACCGAAGTCGAGCCGAGTCATCAACACCAGGGCGTGGCGGGCGCGATGGTGCGGCGAGTGCTCGACGAGATCCGCGCCCGCGAGGGCACGATCACCGCAATCTGCCCCTTTGTGGCCGACTACCTCTCGCGAACGACCACCCATGCCGATCTGATCGATGCCCGACACCCGGGCTACTCCGATCGTGCTGCTGCCGAGTCAGCGCACGCGAAGGCCGGTGGCTGAGACCACCAGGCCCGCTCAGCAGACCCCTCGGACGAGCACTATCGCGGCCTCACGACGTGGTCGCGCGGTGGCCTAGTTCCTCCGCGGCATTCTGGGAGATCACCGCAGAGGCGCTCTCATTCTCGCAGCGGTCATGGTGTTGCCATAGCCGGTAGCGGAGGGTGCCGGGTTCGGCGTCGGCGAGGTCGGGCTGGTCGTGTAGGGGAGCAAGCGTGTCCAGGCGTCGATGTCGGCGGCGAGGTTGGCCGCCAGGATCCAGCCGGTGTTGACCGTCCAGGACTGGCTGGGCAGTTTGGACAGGCCCATGGCCTTGTTGGTGCGGACGCGGTCTTCGACTCCGGCGTGGGCGCGGTGCAGGCAGTCCAGCCACTGGGGCTGGTGAGAGCCTGCGATGCCCCACATCCGGCCGATGTTGGTGGCGATGATCTGATAGCGCCAGCCCGTGCGCTTCTCAAAGGCGGTCAGCTTCTTGTGGTGGCGGCGCGAGGGGCGGGTCCGGCGGACCAGCGGCCGCATCCCCTCCGGCCAGCCGGGTCGGGTGTTGAGGCCGGTCAGCTCAGCGACGGCGTACTCCTGCTGTGGGCTGCCGTCCTGGTGCAGCGAAACCGACCAGGCGCTGTGGTCAAGGTCGGCGATCGCGGCCTCGTCGGCCTCGGTCATCTTCCAGCCGACGCAGTACCGTACGGTGCGGCGCGTGGTGTTCAACCCCTCCAGGTGTTCCAGCAGGTCATGGGTGGCTCCGGCACCGTCGATCCGCACCAGAATCTTGGCGGCCGATGAGCCGGGATCTGGCGGAGCGCCTCGGCCGAGACGGTGAGGTGGTCGGCGACCGTGTTGCTTCCGGCGTTGCCGGGTCGCAGCAGCATCGCCAGCGACTCGGTCGTGTTCACGCACCACGCTGCCAGTGGGTGATGGCCGAATCCTTTCTTGAAGGTGACGGCCGCCCCCTGTTTGTCGCTGCGGCAGCCGATCAAAGTGGCGTCGATGTCGATCACGATCCAGCCGGTCAGTCGTTTCCCTGCCACGACCAGCCAGGGAAACCCGCCCGGCCGCAAGTGCAGCAGACCCCACACGTGCCGGCGGGCCCTCGCCTGCGCCCTGGCGACCTTGGCGAGCAAGTGGTCCTCGAACTGCTGAAGGGTGCGGTGAATCGTGGAATCTGAGGCCGGCGCCCCGAACACCGCCACCTGCTGCAACCACAGCCGTTCCACATCCGACAGGTTCACCGCGCCCAGCACGATCGCCACCGCGGTCTGCACCAGCGTGATGCCCCGGTCCCACCAGCCGTTCGCATCACTGGAGGGCATCACCGCCGACAACGCCCCGGTCAACCCGCTCCGGTCCGCGCACGCCCGCAACAGCACCGCGCCCGCGTGACCGACCAGATTCTTCCCACTCGCGGACACGGCCAGCCGCCGGTCCCATCCGATAGTCTTCGACACCGAAAAGGTGCATCCTCTCCCGCAACAGACACGATCTAGGCAATCGCATCCTTGCAGGCCAGGAGCACCTTTTCTTGATCTATCGCAAGCTCACGCGATAACGGCTGAATTACCGACGCCGAGTCTGCGTGCCTGAGACATGCTCGGAAGCCCACATTTGCGGGCCTACGGGTGTAGGTGCGCACGGGCGGGACCCAGTGAGGCCTCGGCCGATTGCTTCGCAGATCCAGGACGACGCGGGGGGTTGGAACGCTCAGCCGTGAGTGTGGCGTCCCGGGTTACGGGCGAGCGAGGCTCTCGAACTCCGCGATCGGCCGCAGTCCCTGGATCAGGCCGGGGTGGCCTCCACTCTGTGTCGCCGCGGCCCCGAGGACCGGCGCGCACAACGCGCACACCCGGACACCGCGAGCTACTATCCGGCTCGGCGCAGTCAGTTGGTGGACGGGGTATCGATGACGGCAACCATGGACTTCAGCGACGAGGAGTTCACCCTCGGGGAGGGCTAAAAGTTCACACCGGGACGCGAAGCTGACGCCGTCATCGACGACAATTCTCTGGCGCAGAGACGGCTATAGGTTGATCATGTGACCGGCGATGCCCTCGATGGCTTCCTTCACCGCCTCCGACAGCGTCGGGTGAGCGAAGATGTTGCGGGCCACCTCGTCGGCCGTCAGGTCCCACTGCTGAGCCAGCGTCAACGCCGGCAGCAGCTCGGTGACCTCCGGGCCGATCATGTGCGCGCCGAGCAACTCGTTGTGGGTCGCGTCCGCGACGACCTTGACGAATCCGACGCCTTCAGCCATGCCACGGGCCTTGCCGTTGGCAGAGAATGGGAACCGCGCGACCTTGACGTCGTATCCCTTCTCCTTCGCCTGGGCTTCCGAGTAGCCGAAGGACGCGATCTGCGGCTGGCAGAACGTCGCACGCGGAATCATGTCGAAGTTGATCTCCATGGTCTCCGCGCCCGCGATCGTCTCAGCGGCGACCACACCCATCGCCTCAGCGGTGTGAGCGAGCATCAACTTGCCGGTGCAGTCACCGATCGCATAGACACCCTCGACGTTGGTGCGACCGCGAGCATCAACCGCGACCGCACCGCGGTCGGTGAGCGCGATACCAGCAGCCTCCAGGCCGAAGCCCTGCGTACGCGGCGCGAAACCAAAGGCCGCGAGGAACTTGTCAGCCTCGATCACCTGCTCGTCGCCGCCGGCAGCCGGGGCCACCGTCACCCGCACGCCAGAGCCGGTGTCCTCGACACCCTTAACCGCGGTGGAGAGCAGCACGTTGACGCCCAGCTTCTTGTAGGCGCGGAGCAGCTCCTTGGACACGTCGGCGTCCTCGGTCGGCACCATTCGGTCCAGGAACTCCACGATGGTGACGTCGACCCCGAAGTTCTTGAGCACGTAGGCGAACTCCACCCCGATCGCGCCCGAACCGCCGATGACGATCGACTTCGGCAGTTGGTCGGTGAGGATCTGCTCCTCATAGGTGACCACGTTCTCTGAGAGCGTGACACCCGGAACCAACCGCACCGTGGCACCAACGGCGAGAATCAGGTTGCCGAAGGTGTAGGACGAGGTCTGAGAGTCCTTGGACACGTCGATCGACTTGGGCCCGGTGAGGGTGCCCCAACCGTCGATCTCAGTGATCTTGTTCTTCTTCATCAGGTAATGCACGCCCTTGGCGCTCGCCTCGGCGACGCCGCGGCTGCGCTTGTGGGTGGCACCGAAGTCCACGGTCGCCTCACCCGTGATGCCGAAGGTGTCCTTCTCATGGGTGATGATGTGGGCGATCTCCGCGTTGCGCAGCAGCGCCTTCGACGGAATGCAGCCGACATTGAGGCATACACCGCCCCAATACTTTTCTTCCACGACGGCGACCGACTTGCCGAGCTGCGCGGCGCGGATGGCGGCGACGTAGCCACCGGGGCCCGCACCGAGGACGAGGACATCGAAGTAGGTCACGAACTAAGAGCTCCTAACAGAATGATCTTGGAATAGGGGTGGCTGCCGATGGGTTGATCATCGGCGTGAGGAAGGAGTGAGGATCCGCCGTGGATCGTACCCGACAGTCTGTGGGAGCGGATCGAGCCGCTGCTGCCCAAGGTCGAGCGGCGGAGCCGGTATCCGGGGCGCAAGCGGCTGGATGACCGCAAGGTGCTGTGCGGGATCTTGTTCGTGCTGCATACCGGGATCCGGTGGGAGTTCCTGCCCCAGGAGCTGGGGTTCGGCTCGGGGATGACGTGCTGGCGCAGGTTGCGGGACTGGCATGAGGCGGGGGTGTGGGACCGGCTGCACCAGGAGTTGCTGGCCGAGTTGCATGCGGCCGACCATCTGGATTGGTCTCGGGCGGTGATCGATGGCTCGCACGTGCGGGCGCTCAAGGGCGGCCCAAAACCGGGCCGAGTCCGGTCGACCGTGCGCGAACGGGCTCGAAACATCACGTCCTGACCGATGGGCACGGCACCCCGCTCGCGGTGTCGGTGACCGGCGGCAACCGCAACGACGTCACCCAGCTCATGCCCCTGATCGAGAAGGTGCCGCTGGTGCGGGGATGGGTCGGGCGGCCCCGGCAGCGTCGGTCCAGTCGATCATCGCGACGGTGGCCGTCGGCAGGCGGCTCGCGGCACCGCAGGCGGCGAGCACCTCGTGGGCGTCCAGTCCCTCGTGTCCGGTGCCGCGCACGATCGAGGAGACGCGCTCCAAGGCCGTGAACGGCTGTTGAGTGCGGTCGAAGCTCTGCAGCACCGCGGCGATCGTCTCCACGGCGTAGGAGTCCACGTTCCCGATGGGCAGGGTCGCTGCCGCCGTGCCGGTCGCGCTGAACCGGGAGTGCCCGACGAACAAGACCAGGTCGCGTCCGGCGATGTCTTTGGCGTCGTAGAGCCCTTTGGGCAGCTCGTCGGCAGCCTCGCTCGCGTGTCCGGCGAACCGTGGATCGCCTTCGGAGAATTCGGGGTTGGGGATCTCGATGTAGCGGTCGGCTGCCGCGAGGGTCAGCCGCGCCGCTCGCAGCTCTGGCTCGGTGAGGGTGCGTCGGTCCGCGGGTTGCTCGGCCTGGCTGTCGACGAGGGCGCGCAACAACTCGATCGTGGTCAGGTCGGCCAGGAACGTCTGCCGCATCGTCTGGGAGAGGTTCCGGGCAGGGAACGCGTCCCGCTGGTGCGACCAGGACTCGATGCCCTGTTGGCCACGCGCCGACGGTGCGGCTGCTGCGACGCGTCCACCGATCGCCTGGTCGACGATCGCCTTCGCCTGCTGCCACGACGGCGCCGCCACGTCGAACACGACCGGGACATGCACCGTCCATATCTCGCCCTGGCTCCCTTGCGTGGGAAGCTCCGTCATCTGCTTCTCCTATCCCTTCAGCGCAGGTGTCGCCTGCGTGCCCAGGACAGGTAGGCGCGCCCGCCGTCGCGGGCGTTCGATGGTCGCTTCCTGATCGGGTCTTCTCAAGTCCCCAGGCGACCTGACCACCAGGTCAGCTGGGTTCTTCGTGGTGGCCGAGGGTGACCCGGTCGATGCGCGAGGCGATCAGCGGGAGGAAGGTCGGGTCCTTTTCGATCGCCACCACCTGAGCGTGTTCCTGCAGCGCGGCTTCCACGGTGGAGCCGGACCCGGCGAAGGGCTCCAGCACGAGCCCGCCCGCGGGGGTGAGCAGCCGGATCAGCCACCGCATCAGCGACAGCGGTTTGACGGTCGCGTGCGAGACCCCGTAGGCGCGGGGCCGCTCCGATCCGGGCGCCTTCTGCTCGTACCGGAAGATCGGGAACCGGGCCGAGACCGGGTCGGTACGCCAGGTGCCGGTCAGCAGGTCCAGCGCGTCAGCCTGCGAGCCGTCCAGGGCCACGTTCGCCGGCCACTTGCCCTCGCCGAACCGGGCCGCACCGATGTGGATCGCGCCGGTGCCGTGAGCGAGGACGTTGTCCGCCACGGTGCCCACCATCGGTTTGCGGCCGATGACGATCGGCTCGAACGACGGCCGCAGACCCGTGCCCCAGCCTTCCCACTGTTTCGCGTCCTCGCTGACCGCGTCGCCGTGCTGCACGACCCGGCGCGTGGCGCCGAGCACTCCATCGCGGTCGGACTGCTGCACGATCCGGTCCGGGCGCAGGATCCCGTTGCACTTGTCGAGCGCATGCCCCAGATCCATGCTCTTGAGCATGCCCGAGGAGTAGAGCCACGCGATCTGATCGCGCACCTCGAACCCTGCACGCTCGATGCCCCGCACCATGCGATGCCATGTGCGGGACCCGCCGAACGCAGCCAGGTGCGCGCCCGGCTTCAGCGCGTGCAGCGCTCCGCGCGCCCATGCGACGCACCACTCCTCGAAGACCTCCGCATCGCTCATCGTGGACAGGTCCAGGTCGGGCAGCGACTGTGCGAACCCTGCCTTGCCGTCCCAGTCCTGGCCGTTGAACTCCAGCCCGTAGGGCGCGGGTCGGTCACCACCGCGTCCGCGAGGCCGCCGTTCAGGCGGGGTAAGACCTCGACCGAGTCTCCGGCGAGAATCACCGCCCCGTCACGGTCGAGCTCCACCGGCAGAGGTTCGGGCCCGTAGGCGTGAGCGCGTTCTGACAACACCGAGCACCAGCTCTCCAGCAGTGTTCGCCGCCGTTGCCCGACGAACCAGGACGCCCGACGGTCACGTCCACGCGGGTGGTGTATGAGCCAGCCTTCGCGTGATCCTGTTTCTGCAGGTTAAGCGGTGACCGCCTGTGGGGTCGGGTTCTCGTCCGGCGTTTCGCCGCCCACGAGTCGCAGGCGGGCTTTGGCGAGGAATTCCAGGCCCATGCAGCGGCGGGCTTCGGTCCATTCGTCGGTTTGTTCCATCAGCACCGCGCCGACCAGGCGGATGATCGCGGCCCGGTCGGGGAAGATCCCGACCACATCGGTGCGGCGGCGGATCTCTTTGTTCAGCCGTTCCTGGGGGTTGTTGCTCCAGATCTGACACTGTTGGCGAATCCGCGGTCACGCTGCGGCTGCCGCTTGGAGCCGGTCGAGGTGATGGCGGCGGGTGGCGGCGAGCGGGGTGCTGGTGATCCAGGCGTCGATGCGGACGAGATTGATCGCCATAGCGGTCAGGACGTGCTGCAGGTGGGTCTTGGCCAGCCCGAGATAGCGGGAGCGTCGAAAGCCCCGGACGGCTTGGGAGATCGTGCCTTCGATTCCTGAACGCAGTGCGTACTGCTGTTTCCAGGATTCGGTGTGCTGGGCGGCTCTGGCCTGGTGCAGGGCTTCGTGCACCTCGCGGGTGTGCAAGGTGAGCTGACGAGGTTCGCGTTTGGCGTGGGTGCATTTTGCGCGGACCGGGCACGGGGTGCAGTCGGTCTTTGAGAAGTCGACGTGGATGGCCTTGTGGGTGCCCAGAATTGAGCTACAGGGCATGACCTGGGGTTTCTCAATCGGCGCACAGACACGACCGGGGCGCGGCAGGATACGGATTCGTGGCTTTGCAACTGGTCTATCTGATCTTCACCCGGCTCCTCAGCGCCCTTG
>JBJMIW010000258.1:0-7203 GCA_045806665.1 Actinoallomurus sp. | reverse complement strand
GCCCGGAGCCGGGGCGCAGGTCCTGGCCAAAGTCGAATACCTCAATCCGGGCGGATCGGTCAAGGACCGCATCGCCGTTCGGATGATCGACGCCGCCGAGGAGACCGGAGCCCTCAAGCCGGGCGGCACGATCGTCGAACCGACATCCGGCAACACCGGCGTCGGACTCGCGATCGTGGCGCAGGAGAAGGGGTATCGGTGCGTGTTCGTCTGCCCCGACAAGGTGGCGAACGACAAGATCGCCGTGCTTCGTGCCTATGGCGCCGAGGTTGTGGTGTGCCCGACCGCCGTCTCTCCTGACCACCCGGACTCCTATTACTCGGTCTCCGATCGACTCGCCGCGGAGATCCCGGGCGCCTGGAAGCCCGATCAGTACACGAACCCGAACAACCCGCGGTCGCACTACGAGTCGACCGGCCCAGAGATCTGGGCGCAGACCGAAGGACGGGTCACCCACTTCGTCGCGGGCATCGGGACCGGCGGCACGATCTCCGGAACCGGCCGGTACCTCAAGGACGTCTCCGGCGGGCGCGTCCAGGTCATCGGCGCGGACCCGGAGGGGTCCGTCTACTCCGGCGGGACCGGCCGGCCCTACCTCGTCGAAGGCGTCGGGGAGGACATCTGGCCGGAGACCTACGATCGCGATATCTGCGACCAGGTCATCGCCGTCAGCGACAAGGCCTCGTTCACCATGACCCGGCGACTGGCCCGGGAGGAAGGGCTCCTGGTCGGCGGCTCCTGCGGGCTGGCGGTGGAGGCCGCGCTGCGGGTCGCGGCCGAGGCCGGCCCAGATGACGTGGTCGTCGTCCTGCTGCCCGACGGCGGCCGGGGCTACCTGTCGAAGATCTTCAATGACGACTGGATGGCCGACTACGGCTTCCTCACCTCTCAGACAGAGGAGCCGCGCATCGCCGATGTGCTCGCCCGGAAGGGCTCGGGGCTTCCGGAGTTCGTGCATGTCCATCCGCACGAGTCGGTCGGCACGGCCGTGTCCATCCTGCGCGAGTACGACGTCTCCCAACTGCCGGTGATGAAGGAGGAGCCCCCGGTGATGGTTGCCGAGGTCGTCGGCTCCGTGGGCGAGCGCGACCTCCTGGCGGCCCTGGTGAGCGGTAAGGCGGGGCTCGACGACCCCTTGGCCGACCACATGGCGCCGCCGCTGCCGATGGTCGGCTCGGGAGAAGGCGTCAGCAAGGCCGTGAGCGTCCTGGAGAACGCCGGCGCCGCCGTCGTCCTCGTCGACGGCAAGCCGGCCGGCCTTATCACCCGTCAGGACCTGCTGGGCTTCCTCGCGACCGGCTGAGCGGATCGGCAGGATCCTGCGCATCCCCCAGCATCCTGCCGGATACGCAGGGTCCTACCGGGTCGTCCCACCGGTTGAGTGACGCCGCCGACGGACACTCGGCGGCGTGTCCTAGGCCCCGGCCGCGCGTATGGGTTGGCCGGGGCAGGCCGCACTCCTGTCGGGGAAGACCACAGACCCGATCCTGAGGGTGCCCATCGAGCGCCTGCCCAGGCATGGCCCACGGGAGACGGCCGGCGAACGATCAGTCGTCCGAGGCCGGTGGGTCGCCGCCCCGTCGGTCCGGCGGTTTCTCGCGAGCAGGCCCGGCGCGATCTTGGCGGTTCTGTTTCTGGAGGTTATGCCAGCGACACAGCGGCTGACCGTTGTCCAGGTCGGTCCGGCCGCCTTGGGCCCAGGGCTGTTTGTGATCGATGTCGGCCCAGGCGGGTGGTCGGTCGCATCCCTCTGCGGCACAGCCGGCGTACAAGGCCAGAAAGACGTCGCGCTGGGCGCTGGAGAACAGTCGGCGGGTCCGACCCCAGTTGAGCGGCTGCCCGTCGGCGGTGAACCGATCGGCGACCGAGCCGTCGGGGCCGATGAGGATCTGATGGATCCCGGCGTCGTGGCGCTCGATCAGTTCCCGAACCTGGGCGGCGGTCAGAATCGTGCCGTACTCGGTGCGGCCGGGAGGTGCTTCGGAGGCCGGCACGGCCGGGTCGACGGTCGCAGTGCTGGCGATCACATGAACGCGGACGGGCGCGCCTCCGCGCTCTCGCCGGCCGTGCCGCCCGGCCGAGTTCAGCGCGATCCGGCAGGCGGTGACCAGCCCCCGCAGGCGGCGGTGGCCTGGGAGGTTCTGCCAGCGAGGGAGTTCGGCGTCCGGCGACGGCGCGAAGGCGTCGATCGCTTTCTCGACGATGGCGAGGTCATCGGCGCCCATCTCGGCGCTCAGGACCCCGATCCCGTCGATGCTCTGCCCGAGGTTCAGGAATGCCTGCCGGTCGATCTGACGGCGACGCCGTTCAGCGCTTTCACCGTCGAGCGTGAGCGCGATTCGCGTTGCGGCCTTCCGCAACTGTCCCGGTGTCACCGTTGCGGCGGCTTCCAACAGCGTCGGCTGCGCGGCCTGCGCGATGCGCTCCGCAGGCCAGGAATCGGTCATCGTGTCAGCGGCTCGGTCGATCCCGTCCGCGATCGTGGCCACATCCCCGAACTCGACCTCGTGGTCCTTGAAGGCGGTGACCGTGTCGGTGAGCAGGTGGTGGCGGGCCGACAGTGCGGCGAGTTGCTTGGCCTCCCACGGCCGCAGTCGGCATCGCCGTCCCAGCCACGCCGCGAGGGACGGGCAGTCGTCGGCCGCCGGACCACCCGCCGCATCGAACCGGCGCAGCCGACGCGCCACCTCCAACTGCAGGCACCCGGCCGCCCGCAGGATCTGCGTGCACTCGTCACCGAGGTCCGCCGGCTCCGATTGGTCGATGTCGCAGACGGCCAGCATCGCCAGCCCGGCCCGGATCGACTCCAGAGCCGCAGCCGCCGACACGACCTCGCCTGAACCCACCACCCCGTTCTACCGCCGGCCCGAACCACCACGACAGTAAGTCACCCCCCTGTGGATAACCGCACGTTGCCTGTCAGGGAACGACGACGCCCCGGAAGCGCGACCGCGCGACCGGGGCGTCGGAGAACGAACTACTGGTCAGCCCTGACGATCGACCAGGTCGTACGGCTCCACCGCGGGCGGCTCGCTCCTCGAGCGGACCGCGTCGCCGTGCTCGGGCCACCAGGCCTTGTGGCCCATCAGCGCGGTGATGGAGGGGACGAAGAAGGCCGACATGACGAAGGCGGACAGGAGGATGCCGATGGCGACGCCGAATCCGATCTGCGCCGACATCGAGTCGGGTGACAGGGTCAGCGCCCCGAAGGTCCCGGCCAGGATGACGCCCGCTGCCGCGACGGTGGGTCCGGCGTGCTGGATGCCGAGTTCGGCGGCGCGCCGCGGACCGTGCCCCTCGCGTGCCTCCTCGCGCAGCCGGGCGATCATCAGGATGTTGTAGTCCGTGCCGATCGCCAGGACGAAGAGGTAGAGGATGATCGGGAGCTGGAACATCAGCCCGCTCTTGCCCTCGATGCCCTGGAAGAGTCCGACGGTCGCGCCCAGCGTGGCCGCGAAGCCGAGCAATACCGCGATCACCAGGTAGACCGGAGCGACCAGCGCGCGCAGCAGCAGCGCGAGGATCAGACCGATCAGCAGGACCGCCACCGGGAGGATGACCGACAAGTCGCGGTCGTTAACCGCGTTGATGTCGGCGAACGCCGCGGTCGTTCCACCCACCATGACCTTGGTACCGGGCGGGGCGTTCTGGTGGGCGACGTCCCGGAAGGGCCCCTTGACGAGGCTGATCGCCTCGTTGGAGTTGGGGTTCAGCTTGAGGATGACGGTTATCTTGGCGACCGTCTGGTCCTGGCTGAACTGCGCGGGCGTGACCTGACCGACGCCCTTGGCGCCCGTCAGCGTCTGCTGGAACTTCTGGACCGCGCCCTTGTCGAGCGGGCCGTTGTTGCCCTGAACGTAGACCTCGGTGGGGGCGGTGAGACCGGATGGCAGGCTGGCCCGCAGGTCCTTCATCGCCTTCGCCGACTCGGTGTTCTGCGGAGCGGCGGCCTGGAAGTCGTAGTCGGCCTTGAAAGCGAGGGCGCCTGCGGCCAGGCCCACGAGGACGATGCCGGAGGCCAGCGCGGCGACGACCGGGCGGCGTCCGACGCCGCTGCCGATGCGCACCCAGAGACCCGGCTTCGGCTCGTTCTTCCACGCCTTCGACGGCCAGAACACGAAGCGACCCAGGAGGGACACGATCGCGGGGACGAGTGTCAGCGACGTGACGAACATGACGCCGACCGCGATCGCGAGCTGCGGACCCAGGGCACCGAACGCTTTGAACGAGGCGAGCACCAGGACGATGAAGGCGGCGATGACGGCGCCGGCGGCCGAGGCGATGGCCTCGCCGACCCGCTCGACGCTGGTGATCATCGCGGTCTTCTTGTCGTCACCGGCCCTGAGCCGTTCCCGGTACCGGAACAGCAGGAACAGGATGTAGTCGGTGCCGATGCCGTACAGGACCACCAGGATGATGACCGAGAAGCCCTGGTCGAAGCTGAGGTTGAACGCCTTCCCGATGAAGGCGGTGACCGCGTTCGCCACCTGCGACACCAGGAGGATGACGATGATCGGCAAGAACGCCGCGATCGGGCTGCGGAAGATGATCAGGATCAGCGTGATGATCAGGACGATCGTCGCAAGCCCGATCAGCGCCATGGTCTGCTGGTTGGACTTCTCGTTGTCCAGACTGGATGCGAAGTTTCCGGCCACCCCGTAGACCAGTCCGCCGCCCTTCAGTTGGTCGGCGGTGACGGTACGGACCTGCTTGACGGCGTCCTGGTTCTTCTTCTGCGTCTTGCTGTCGAAGCCGTTCGGCAGCAAGACGACGATCAGCTGCACCTTGTGGTTCTGTGACAGCGTCTGCCGCGGGTCGGTGACGACCTGCTGGACGTTCGGGATGGCCTTGGCCTGCAGCGCCTGCGCCGTGTCCCCGATCTTCTGCTGGTCGGTGCCGGTCAGCGGGCCCCCATCGCTCCGCTTGACGACGACCATCTCCCGGCTGACCTTCTGGTCACCACTCGGGAATGCCTTCTCCGCGAGGTTGGACGTCGCGACCGACTCGTACTTCTTCGGGAGGAACGCCTGCTGGTCCGATTTGGTGGTCATTTTGGGGGCGAATACCACCAGAACGGCCGCCGCGACGAGCTACGCGACGATCGTCCACCATGGGTGTCGTACGACACCACGCCCCAGCCATCCGAACACGGGTGGCTCCCCTTCGTAGATTGTCTTCAAGTACCGCCAAGACGCTATCCAGGCAAAACGGCTGCTGCCTCCGCTTGCCAGTCGATTTCGGCTCTAGTCCCTACGGTGGAGACGGATCATCCCTCGGTAGGGACGGCGCGCTGCGCCACTGCCCCGTCCGAGGCGCTAACCTCGCGTGCATGGACGGTTTGAACCACGAGGCCGGCTTCGAGACGCTCGCCATTCACGCAGGTCAAGAGGCCGACCCCGCGACAGGGGCGGTCGTGTCGCCGATATATCAGGTATCCACGTACAAACAGGACGGCGTCGGCGGTCTGCGCGGTGGATACGAGTACAGTCGGTCGGCGAACCCGACCCGGACGGCGCTGGAGGAGTGCCTCGCCGCGCTCGAAGGCGGCGTGCGAGGGCTGGCGTTCGCCTCGGGCATGGCCGCCGAGGACACCCTGCTGCGCACAATCTGCAAGCCGGGTGACCATGTGCTGATCCCCGATGACGCCTATGGCGGCACGTACCGGCTGATCTCCAAGGTCCTGGCCCGGTGGGGCGTGGCGTACGACCCCGTCTCGCTGACGGACGTCCAGGCCGTGCGCGCCGCCGTACGTCCGGAGACCAAGGTCATCTGGGTCGAGACTCCCACGAACCCGCTACTGGGCGTCGCCGACATCGCCGCGCTGGCGCACGTCGCCCGCGAGACGGGCGTCCGCCTGGTCGTCGACAACACCTTCGCCTCGCCGTACCTTCAGCGTCCGCTCGCACTCGGGGCCGACATCGTCGTCCACTCGACGACCAAGTACATCGGCGGCCACTCCGACGTGGTCGGTGGCGCGCTCGTGGCGGCCGATGTCGAACTCGCCCAGGAACTGGCGTTCCACCAGAACGCCATGGGAGCGGTCGCGGGTCCCTTCGACGCGTGGCTCACCCTGCGCGGCATCAAGACGCTGGGCGTTCGCATGGACCGGCACTGCGCCAACGCCACCCGGGTCGCCGAGTTCCTGACCCGGCACCCGCGGGTTGGCGCCGTGCACTACCCCGGCCTGCCGCAGGATCCGGGCCACGAGGTGGCGGCCAAGCAGATGCGCGCCTTCGGCGGCATGGTGTCGTTCCGGCATGCCGACGGTGAGGAGGCGGCCGTACGCGTCTGCGAGCGGGCCAAGGTGTTCACTCTCGGGGAGTCGCTGGGCGGCGTCGAGTCGCTGATCGAGCACCCGGGACGCATGACGCACGCCTCTGCCGCCGGGTCTCCGCTGGAGGTTCCCGGCGACCTGGTGCGCCTCTCCGTCGGGATCGAGGACATCGACGACCTTCTCGCCGATCTGGAGCAGGCGCTGGAGGGTTAGGCGTTCCAGACCATCAGGACGAGGATGACGATCCAGACCAGCGCGACGACACCCGACAGCGTGGCGATCCGGCCGGTCTCCACCTTGGCGAGCTCGCCGAGGGGAGCCCGCTCGGGCGCGGGCCCCGGAGTTCCGGCGCCCGCGTCCGTCGCCACCTCGGGTGACGGGCCTTCGCCGGACGCGGTGGCGCTCTCGGCGGTCTCGGCCTTCTCGGCCGAAGCAGCCTCCGTCGGCGCGGCGGGCGGTGGGGCCGCACTCGTCGGGGCCGTGCGTCGTTCCGCGTCGGCGAGTTCGAGTTTGTGCACGGCCTTGCGCTGATCGCGCTCGATGATGACCAGCAGCACCAGCGCGACGATGAACAGGGTCATCGACGCGGAGAGCCACATCTTGTTGAACTGCCCGCGCGCCAGGATCGCGCCGAACAGGAAGATGCCGAGCGACAGCAGGCCGTAGATGCGGGTGGCGCGGTCGAGGTAGCGCACGACGCCCGGCTCGCCTCGGCGGATGTAACGAGGCGTCGCCATGGTCGCCGCGGTCAGCGGCCCCAGAGTGAAGATCGCGAATCCGATGTGCAGGATGAGCAGCAGGCGATCAGCGCTCGACATGGTACCGACCTTAACCGTAACGAGTCGATACTCCCAGTAAGACTCACTCTATCTCCGGCGGGATCCCGCGGTCGGGGACCCGCTCAGCCTCCCCCCCGGCGGACCCGCAGG
>JBJMIW010000257.1:0-22227 GCA_045806665.1 Actinoallomurus sp. | reverse complement strand
GCCGCGAAAGCCGCTTGGTGAGGAAGCAGCAAGGCGAATGCACAAGCCGGCTCCCGAAGTCGCAAGCTCCGCATCCGTCAAGCCGCCACATTCAGGTCGCTAAATCTGAGAAACGAACACGATGCGTATTGCCGGAATGCCCAGCCGTTGCTGATGTGCGTCCGCTCTGCTCCGCCTCTGACGCAGCCCGAATAAACTTCAGAGCGCACTCAGCAAGTTTTTCACCGTGGACAGCAGCCGCTTTTTAGCCTTTGGGGTGGCGCTGCTTACCTTCTCCCGAGCAGCCGACATCCTTTCTTCCACCACGGGGAGAGCGATTGGATCAGCTTGCCGTCCGATGGCGAGCGCGCCCTCCAGGACCTCGATGCCTTTGGACATTGACATGAACCGGATCATTTTAGAGGAGATGTATGTCTGCCGTTGCTGTTCAACCTCTTCGCTGTCGGCGCAAGCCAGACGCATAACAAAGGGCAAGAGCTGCTGACGAACCTCATTGTTAGCCTGATCGTTCAGGAACATAGCGAACTCGCAGATTGGCCGCGAGAAGCAGCTCGGCATGTCTCGGACTGTGCAGATGCGCCGGTATTCAAATCCCGCAGCGACCACTGCTGCTTCGTTAATGCATGTGCCGCCGTCCTTCCCCGGTGTCGACCCGGCGGATCCGCCGACGGGGTTGTCGCTGCCGCCCGCCGCGGCCGCATCCGCCAAGGAGGCATGAGGAAGCTTGGTCGGTGTCCGCCTGCAAGAGGCCAGTAAATCGAGCATTCCGCGCGAGGCCAACTCGCGGGAATGGGTGTTCTCCAAAGCTACCGATTAGTAGGAGCGGTCCGCCCCCGACCACCCCGTCTGCCGCCGACCTACCGATTGGGAAGCGCACCGACATTCGGAGTGCACAGGGGCGGAGCCGACGAGCGGAGCGAGCTTGCCCTGTGCATCCCGGGTGTCGCGTGGTGCAGGCCATGGACCTTCTGCGGCTTGTCTGGAGGACTACCGGCAGGCGTGCCCAGGCAGGGAACGTAATTGTCAGATGGCGCAGGCCTAGAGAGCGCCGCAGTTGGCACCTGCCAGCAAGATCGTTTCCCCATCTGTTCCCAACCGACCGCGGGAACAGAAGAAGGCGGGGTCTCCGTGAGGCTCCCGCCCAGGTCAGCGACTTGCTGGGGTACCAGGACTCGAACCTAGACTAACTGAACCAGAATCAGTCGTGCTGCCGATTACACCATACCCCACTGGCCTGTGGATCTTCCGATCGCCAGCGCCTCGTGAAGTTTAGCGGACGTTCGCGGGTACTCGCGAACGCGGTCCGGCGAGGCGGTCGCCAGACTCGGTCCGGCGGGGCGAAATGCCCGTTCTGCCGGAGCGTACGGCGCGGATAGTCTCCACGATGTGGAACGAACGGGCGGGTTGGCGCGCGACACGGCGACCTGGGTGCTGTACACGGTGCTGAGCTGTCTGGGGTTCCTGCTCAACGGCTTGGGCGCGGTGCTGGCGCCGCTGCAGAAGGATCTGGGGGTCGACCGGGCGCAGGTGGCCTTCTATCCGACGCTCTTCGCGGCGGGGCTGCTCCTCGTCGGGCTGGTGGGGGCGCCGCTGGTGAGCCGCGTCGGCCGGGCCGTGACGTTGCGCGCGTCGATCGCCGGGATGATCGCCGGCGGGCTGCTGCTGGCCACTCCCCTGCGGTTCCTGACGCTCGTCGGTGCACTGCTCCTCGGGATCGGCGGGGCGCTGCTGATCCAGCTGATCCCCGCGCTGCTGGGCGCGCTCCACCCGCACGCCCCGGCGGCCGCGGTGGGAGAGGCGAACGGGCTGGCGAGCGCCGCGTCCGTGCTGGCGCCGCTCGCGGTGGCCGGCGCGCTGGCGGCCGGTCTCGGCTGGCGGGCGGGCTATCTCGTGGCTCCCCTGGTACTGCTGGCCATCGTCGCGCTGCTTGCCTGGAACGTGCCAATGCCGGACGCGGCCGACCCCCTCGACGACACGCCGACGGGTTCGAAGGCGGCGCTGATCGGACCGTGGATCGAGGTGGTCCTCGCGGTCAGCGTGGAGTTCTGCATGGTCTTCTGGGCCGCCTCGGCGGTCGGCGACTGGCATCACGCCTCGACGGGCCTGGCTCCGGCGGTCGCCGCGCTCTTCCTGGTCGGGATGGCCACCGGTCGCTCCCTCGCGGTCCCGGTCACCCGTCGGGTGCGCGGCCACCGGCCGCTGCTGCTGACCTGTACGGCCATCGCCGCCGTCGGCTTCGCACTGGTCTGGGCAGCTCCGATGCTGCCCCTGGCGGGAGTCGGGCTGGCCGTCGCAGGACTCGGCGTGGCACTGCTCTACCCGACCACCGTCAGCCGTACGGTGGCCGCCTGGCCGCATGCCCCCGACAAGGCGGCCGCACGGGCCGCCATGGCCTCCGGGGTCGCCATCGGCGGCGCGCCCTTCCTCCTCGCGCGGCTGTCCGACACGGTCAGCCTGCGCACGGCCTACCTGATCGTCCCGGCGCTCCTGATCGCCCTCGCGGTGCGCTCCGTCACCGCCCGCGCGTAGGGCTCAGGCGCCGGGCAGGTAGAGGCAGCGGCTATTCCGCCGTGAGCCGGTCGAGTGCCGCCCGTACGCGGGCGAGGGTGCGGTCCCGGCCGATGACGGCCAGCGACTCGAACAGCGGCAGGCCGACCGTACGGCCTGTCACGGCGACGCGGATCGGGGCCTGCGCCTTGCCGAGCTTGAGTCCGTACCGGGCGCCGATCTCCTCGGCCCGCGCCTTGAGCCCCTCGGCGGTCCACTCGGCGTCCTGGAAGGACTCGAGCGCACCCCGGAGGATGTCCGCGGCGGGATCCTTCATCGCCTTCTTCCAGGACGCCTCGTCGATCACCGGCTCGTCGAGGAACGCGAAGTCGACCATGGCCGTGATCTCCGACAGGACCGCGACGCGCGTCTGGGCCAGCGGCGCGAGCTGGGCGAACACCTCGGAGTCGTACTGCTCGGGCGACCACGGGGCGTACGGCGCCTGGAGCCAGGGCGCGCACCGCGCGGTGAAGTCCTCGACCGGCAGCGCCCGGATGTACTCGCCGTTGAACGCGCGCAGCTTCTTGACGTCGAAGAAGGCGGGCGAAGGGTTGACGTCCTCCAGACGGAACTCCTCTTCGACCACGCTCCACGGGACGATCTCGCGGTCGCCGGAGGGCGCCCAGCCCAGCAGCATGAGGTAGTTGCGCATGGCCTCGGCGAGGAAGCCCTCGGCCTGGTAGTCCTCCAGCGCGACCTTGTCGCGGCGCTTCGAGAGCTTCTGCCGCTTCTCGTTCACCACGACCGGCACGTGCGCCCAGACCGGCGGCTGCGCGCCCAGCGCCTCCCACAGCAGCTGCTGCTTCGGCGTGTTGGACAGGTGCTCCTCGGCCCGGATGACGTGCGTGATGCCCTGCACCATGTCGTCGACGACGTTGGCGAGCATGAAGAGCACCGAGCCGTCGCCGCGGGCGATGACGAAGTCCTCGATATGGGCGTTCTCGAACGTCGGCTTACCGCGGATCAGGTCGACGACGGTCGTCGTGCCCTCGTCCGGGGTGCGGAAGCGCAGCGCCCGCCCGGGGCCGGCCTCCAGGCCGCGGTCGCGACAGAAGCCGTCGTAGCCGCGGTAGGAGTCGCCGGTCCGCGCGATCACGTCCTCACGGGTGCAGTCGCAGAAGTAGGCGCGGCCATCCGCGCGCAGCCGCTCGACGGCCTGCCGCTGCTTGTCGGCGTTGGCCGACTGGAAGTACGGGCCTTCGTACTCGTCCCCGTCGATGCCAAGCCAGGCGAGGGCGCGGATGATCCCCTCGATCCACTCCGGGCGGTTACGCGAGGCGTCGGTGTCCTCGATGCGCAGCACCAGCGTGCCGCCGTGCTGGCGGGCGAACACCCAGTTGTGCAGCGCCGAACGCGCTCCCCCGACATGGAACATGCCGGTCGGCGACGGCGCGAAACGGACTCGGACGGTGCCGGAGGCGCGCTCCGGGGAAGAAGGGTCAGTCACGGGACACCACTGTATTGCTGAGCGTGCCGATGTTCTCGATGGTCACGGACACCTCGTCGTCCACCTGCAGCGGTCCGACGCCCTCCGGTGTGCCGGTGAGGATGACGTCGCCGGGCAGGAGGGTCATCACCTGGCTGACGTACTCGATCAGTGCCGGGATGCCGTGCAGCAGCTGCTTCGTACGGGACGACTGCCGGGTCTCGCCGTTCACCGTGGTGGTGATGGCCAGGTCCGACGGGTCGAGGTCCGTCTCGATCCACGGGCCCAGCGGGCAGAAGGTGTCGAAGCCCTTGCCCCGGGTCCACTGCCCGTCGCGCTGCTGCAGGTCGCGCGCCGTGACGTCGTTGGCGCAGGTGTAGCCGAGAATGACGTCCGCGGCCCGGGACGCCGGAACGTCACGGCACAGCCGGCCGATGACGACGGCGAGCTCGCCCTCGTAGTCCACCCGCTCGGACAGGCTCGGGTAGGCGATCGTCTCGCGGTGGCCGATCACCGTGGTGGACGGCTTCATGAAGATGACCGGCTCGGAGGGCGGTTCGCCGCCCATCTCGCGGGCGTGCTCGGCGTAGTTCTTGCCGATCGCGACGACCTTGCTCGGCAGGATCGGCGCCGTCAGCCGCACGTCGGCCAGGGGCTGCCGCTCCCCGGTCAGCTGGATCTCACCGAACGGGTGGGCGGCGACGGTGGCGATGGTCTCGTCGTCCTCGACCACGCCGAAGGACAGGCCGCCGTCTTTGGTGAACCTCGCGATACGCACGATACGAGGCTATCGACCCCGTGAGAGTGCGACCGCCCCCGGCCCTCCGTCCGGCGGCTCAACCGGCGACGAACGCACAGGGTGTCCCGTTGAGCCGGCAGTCGGCCGGCATCGACGGCGAGCCGGAGCCCCCGAACCGGACCTGCAGCGTCGCACCGGGCGCGATCGGCGGCGACGTCGCCGTGCCGGCGAGGAAGATCTCCGTCCCGCTCCGTGACAGGGCCGCGTCCCAGGTGTTGTGGATGTCGGCGCCCGGATACCTGAAGGACAGCGTCCAGGACCGCATCGGCCGGTCCGTGGGATTCACGATCGTGACGGTGCCCTCGAAGTAGCCCGCGTCGCGCTCCACGGTGCGGTACGCGATCCGCGGGCCCGGCGCGGCCACCTGGACGGAGGGGCTGACCACGCACGGCCGGTGTCCGCAGGGGTGGCGCTCCGGACCCCCGGCGAACACGCCGGAGACCAGCAGGAGGGCGCTGCCCAGGAGCAGGGCGCCGATCACCACGATGCTCACGCCGAGCACCCGCCATCCGCGAGCCCGCGCCGGATCCGTCGGCCCCCGTGGCGCGGTCGGAGGGTACGGGATGCTCTCCTCGACGGTCACCGGCGCGGCGTACGGGCGTGGCGGCGGGACGACCGGATGCACCTGCACATCCGTCGCCGGTACGGGCCGCGCGGTCATCGGTATCTCGTCGGTCGCCCGCAGATGCGGCAGGACGTTGTCGTCCCGCTCGTCCGCCGTAGCCGCCATGACGCCCTTCCTCGCTCGTCCGTCCGTCCGTTTCGACGAGCGGCGTACCGGGTTGGTTCGGAACGCGCGGGCGCCCGCACGGTCGGATTCCGTGCGGGCGCCCGTCGGTGTCGTTATGAGGATTCGAGCGGCCGGTCGAGGGCCCGGCAGGCGGCGAGCCGCTGCTGCCGGTCCAGCATCGCCGTGATCGACTCGACGGCCTCAGGCCGCCGGCGGCCGGCGTCCGCCAGCCAGTGACCGGCCTCGGCGATCAGCCGGAGCTCGGCGTCACGGTCGTCCCGCAACGATCTCGTACGTCGCTTGGGGGGCATGCGACCTCTCAATCGCCGATGATCTTGTCGAAGAACACGAAGGCGCTGACGAAGGCGATTCCTCCCGCCGCCACCGCCGCCGCCGGTCGATGATCACCGATGAAGGTGAGCGCGCCGGCCAGCGCGGCGACGACGACGGCGTACAGGGCGATCAGGCCGGTCCGCGGCGAGAAGTGCGGGCCGCGCGGGGCCGCGGATTCACCGGGCTGCATCGGCTCGTTCCTCTGGCCACTGGGGCCGAAGCCACGTAGTCTCATGGCTGTCTGAACCTTTCCAAAGGTTGGATGTTGTGAACGCCGACGGCCTCCTGTGGTAGCAGGGGGCCGTCGCCTTTTCTGCGACGACGGCCCTGGCCGTACGGGGAGAAGTGTGGCGGTTAATGACCTTGGTCCGCCACCGATTCTCTAACCTCGCGCACACTTCCTGCGCCGAGAGAAGCCCCTTCACGCCCACCCGGTGGCCGGATACATACTCTCACCTGCGGCGACCCTAATGGGGACCGAATTAGATTCCGAACGGTTTGATCGCTGACGGTGAACGCTCTTTGTGATCACGAGGCCCTTGAAAGGGCGAAATCCCGACATAACACCGATCCGCACGTGCTATTCGGCCGTTCATTTGCACGTGCATAAGCACGTTCTTCATTGTCGGTATGCGCGTCTCAGCGGCGACGGGCCGACACACCGACGCTCCCCGGCGAGGTCCTGCGGGGCGCGCCGAGAGAGAATCTCCTCATGAGCGTCGTGAAGATAAACGTGCTGACCGTGCCCGAGCCGATGAGGGACGAGTTGGAGCGCCGGTTCGCCGGGCGCGCCGGGCTCGTCGAGGAGGCCGACGGCTTCGAGGGCTTCGAGCTCCTACGCCCGGTCGAGGGGACCGACCGGTACCTCGTCTACACGCGCTGGCGCAGTGAAGAGGACTACCAGCGCTGGACGGAGAGCCGGGCGTTCGCCGAGGGACACGCCCAGGCCGCGGCGGAGCGCGGCCCCGCGCAGGGCCACGGACATGGGCACGGTCCCGGCGGCCCGGCGGCGAGCGGCGCCGAGCTCTGGTCGTTCGAGGTGGTCGAGCGGGCCGAGCCCAAGGGATGACCCGCTCGCTCTGTCAGGCGGGGATGTGCCCGGCGCGGAGGAGGCAGTAGGTCACCGACTCCGCGAGGGCATCCCACGAGGCGGCGATGACATTGTCCTCGACGCCGACCGTGCCCCACTCGCCGGTGGCGTCGCTCGACTCGATGAGCACCCGGGTGCGGGCGTCCGTGCCGTGCGTGCCCTCCAGGATCCGCACCTTGTAGTCGACGAGCTCCAGCGAGGACAGCTCCGGGTAGATCCGCTCCAGGGCCAGCCGCAGGGCACGGTCGAGGGCGTTGACCGGGCCGTTGCCCTCGCCGGTGGCGACGATCCGCTCGCCCTTGGCGTGCAGCTTGACCGTCGCCTCGCTGACCATCACCCCGTCGGGCCGGCGCTCCACGATCGTGCGCCAGGACTCCACCTCGAAGTAGCGGGCGCGCTCACCCTCGATCTCCTCGCGGAGCAGCAGCTCGAACGACGCGTCCGCCGCCTCGAAGGTGTACCCGGCCGACTCCAGCTCCTTGACCCGCTCCACCACACGCCGGGCCTTGTCGCCGGTCAGCTCGTACCCGAGCTCCCGGCCCTTGAGCTCCACCGACGCCCGGCCGGCCATGCTGGAGATCAGCATGCGCATGTCGTTGCCGACCAGCTCCGGGTCGATGTGCTGGTACAGCATCGGGTCGACCTTCACCGCCGAGGCGTGGAGGCCCGCCTTGTGGGCGAACGCCGACATCCCGACGTACGGCTGCTGCGAACTCGGCGCGATGTTGGTCACCTCGGACACCGCGTGCGCGATGCGCGTCATCTCCCGCAGCTCGACGCCGAGGTCGTACCCGCGCTTGAGCTGGAGGTTGCCGACCACCGTGAAGAGGTTCGCATTGCCGCTGCGCTCGCCGTAGCCGTTCGCGCAGCCCTGGACGTGCGTGACACCGGCGTGTACGGCGGCGAGGGTGTTGGCCACCGCGCAGCCGCTGTCGTCGTGGCAGTGGATGCCCAGCCGCGCTCCCGAGGCCGCGATCTCGGCGACGACCTCGGCGAGTTCGTCGGGCAGCATCCCGCCGTTGGTGTCGCACAGGGCGATGACGTCTGCGCCCGCCTCGGCCGCGGTGCGTACGACCTCCAGGGCGTAGTGCGGGTTCGACCGGTAGCCGTCGAAGAAGTGCTCGGCGTCGAGGAAGACCCTCTGGCCCTCCGCACTCAGGTGGGAGACGGTGTCGCGGATCATCGCGAGGTTCTCCTCGAGCGTCGTACGGTGGGCCAGTTCGACGTGCCGGTCGTGGCTCTTGGCGACAAGAGTCACGACCGGCGCGCCGGACTCGCGCAGCGCGGCCACCAGCGGGTCGTCCGCGGCCTTCGCACCGGCTCGGCGGGTCGCGCCGAACGCGGCGAGCTGCGCGTTCTTCAGACCGAGCTCGATCCGGGCACGCCGGAAGAACTCGGTGTCCTTGGGATTGGCCCCGGGCCAGCCGCCCTCGATGAAGCCGACGCCCAGCTCGTCGAGGCGACGCGCGATGATCAGCTTGTCCGCCACGGTGAGGTTGAGGCCCTCCTGCTGGGCCCCGTCGCGCAACGTCGTGTCGTAGACGTGGAAGCCGTCATCACGCATGGGTCCGCATCCCCTTGGTAGTCCCGAATGTGGCGCCGGCACCGGAAAACAAAATGACCCCTCACGGGACGTGAGAGGTCTGCGCGCCGGCGGAGTGTCGTCTAGATGCCGGCGCGCCAGCCGATAATCACGAGGCTGTAACGCATGATGGCATGAGTCTGCCACACCCCCACTACGGCGGACATATCCATCTCACGATCCGAGACACACCGTCGCCACCAGCGACGCTACCTGACGCCGAGGCGTGATTCGAACTGACGATCGGCCGATTCCGCTGCACCCGACCACCTCCATCGGCTACCTTCCGTGACTTGTCGCGCACTTTACGTTCTGGACGACGGGAGAGGATGATGGGACCATGTCCACCGTGCTGGGGCAGCCGATCGACGTGGATACCGACGAACGCACCGACACCGAGCGCCGCTTTGAGGAGCTCAGCGAGCGCTGGGCGGACCGCAAGGTCGAGATCATCGATGGCCGGATCGTGGTGAGAGAAGTGCCCACCACCGATCACGCTCGGATCATCTTCCGTCTCCTTCTTCAGCTGATGCCGTTCGCCGCCGAGCGCGGCTGGGAGATCTGGCAGGAGGTCGCTCTGTTCCTTGGTCCGCAGGTGGACCGCTACCGGCCGGATCTGCTGGTCGTGCCGCAGGATCCGCCGAAGTGGGGCGACGATCACGTCTACGGCAACGCCACCTACCTCGTGGTCGAGGTCGTCTCCAAGAGCAGCGTCCGCGACGACCACGAGGTGAAGCCGCGAGCCTGCGCGCGCGGCGGCGTGCCGCTCTATCTGGTGGTCGACGCCTTCGCCGGGAAGGCCCGGCTGCTCAGCCACCCCGGGAAGGACGGCTACGCCCACGAGGTGGACGTCAAACTCGGCGAGCCGCTGGACCTCCCGGGCCCCTGGGATCTGACCCTCGACACCGGCCGACTCGTCGGCTGAGCCGGGCCGCGCCGCCGTCCGCGCAGGTCCGGGTCTCACCCCGTACGCCATGGCCGCTCAGCGGCCGCCCTCGCGGCCGGCGCCGGAACGGCCGCCGAGGCGTCGGTGGCCCACGACGGTCAGCATCAGTCGCTGACCTGACCGAGGGCGCGCCTCCCGGCGGGAGTCGCGCCCTTACCATGTCCGCGTCAGGCGATCTTGTGGATCCAGCCGTACGGGTCGGGGCGGTCGCCGTACTGGATGCCGACCAGCTCCTCGCGGAGCCGCATGGTGACCGGGCCGGGCTCGCCGGAGCCGACGGTCCACTCCTCCTTGGCGCTCTTGACCCGGCCGACCGGGGTGATGACCGCGGCGGTGCCGCAGGCGAAGACCTCGGTGAGCTCACCGGAGGCGTTGCCCTCGCGCCACTGGTCGGTCGAGATGCGGCCCTCGGAGGCGGGCAGGCCGAGCTCAGGGGCGAGTTTGAGCAGCGAGTCGCGGGTGATGCCGGGCAGGAGCGTGCCGGTGAGCGCGGGCGTCACGATGCGGGCGTCGGCGCCGGACCCGTAGACGAAGAAGAGGTTCATGCCGCCCATCTCCTCGACCCAGCGGTGCTCGTTCGCGTCGAGCCAGACGACCTGGTCGCAGCCCTCCCGGACGGCCTGGGCCTGGGCGACGAACGCGGCGGCGTAGTTGCCGCCGCACTTGGCGGCGCCGGTGCCGCCGGGGGCGGCGCGGGTGTATTCCTCCGACAGCCACACCGACACCGGCTTGATCCCGCCGGTGAAGTACGCGGCCGAGGGCGAGGCGATGACGATGAACAGGTACGACGAGGACGGGCTGTTCACGCCGAGGCCGCGCTGGGTCGCGATGACGAAGGGACGCAGATAGAGGCTGTGCCCCTCCCGGGTCGGGACCCAGTCGCGATCGGCCTCGACCAGGAGTTCGAGGGACCGGACGAAGGTCTCCTCGGGGAGCGGCGGAATCGCGATCCGCTCGCAGGAGGTGTTGAAGCGCGCGGCGTTGGCGTACGGGCGGAAGGCGACGATCGATCCGTCGGCCCGGCGGTAGGCCTTCAGGCCTTCGAACAGCTCCTGGGCGTAGTGGAAGACCGCCGTGGCCGGATCGAGTGTCAGCGGCGCGTACGCCTCGAGGCGCGCGTCATGCCAGCCCCGCTCCGCGTCCCACCGGATGGTGATCATGTGGTCCGTGAAGACCTGGCCGAAGCCCGGGTTCTCCAGCAGTCGTTCGCGCTCGTCCGCCGGCGTGCGGTGATCGGAGAGCTGGATGTCGAACTCGATGCTCATCTGACGTCCTCTCGCGGTGCGGCTTCCTCGCCGTCCGTACTCATTGTCGCCTTTTGTCGCGTTCACGTCTCCTTCGTCACGGCAGCCCAAAACGGGCGCGCCGTGGGCACGCCCGGAGAGGGGGAGGCGCGCCCTAGCCGGCTACTCGCTCGGCGATGTCGTCGCCCGCTTCGCGGGTGGAGCGCGCGGCCCAGGCGCCCTGACGCTCGATGAGGTCGTCGGCGACGGCCTGCTCGACCTTGCGGGCCTCGGCGGTCAGGCCGAGGTGGTCGAGGAGAAGCGCGACGGAGAGGACCGTGGCGGTGGGGTCGGCCTTGCCCTGACCGGCGATGTCGGGGGCGCTGCCGTGCACCGGCTCGAACATGCTCGGCGCCGCGCCGGTGGGGTTGATGTTGCCGCTGGCGGCCAGCCCGATACCGCCGGCCACCGCCGCACCCAGGTCGGTGATGATGTCGCCGAACAGGTTGTCGGTGACGATCACGTCGAAGCGCTCCGGCTGGGAGACGAAGAACATCGTGGCGGCGTCGACATGGAAGTAGTCGACCTCGATCTCCGGGAACTCCTGCGCCACGGCGTCGACCGTACGCGACCACAGGTCGCCCGCATAGACCAGGACGTTGTTCTTGTGCACGAGCGTGAGCTTCTTGCGCGGGCGGCGGGCCGCCTGCTCGAACGCGTAGCGCACGACGCGCTCGACGCCGAAGGCGGTGTTGAGGCTCTCCTGCGTCGCGACCTCGTGCGGCGTGCCCTTGCGAAGGACGCCGCCGGCCCCGGCGTACGGGCCCTCGGTGCCCTCCCGCACGACCAGCATGTCGATGTCCTCGGGCCTGGTGTCGGCGAGCGGCGTCTCCACGCCCGGGTAGAGCCGCACCGGGCGCAGGTTGACGAAGTGGTCGAGCTCGAACCTCAGGCGCAGCAGCAGGCCGCGCTCCAACACACCGCTCGGCACGGTCGGGTCGCCGACGGCTCCCAGCAGGATCGCGTCGTGCCGGCGGATCTCCTCCAACACGGAGTCGGGGAGCGTCTCGCCGGTCTTGTGCCAGCGGGCCGCGCCCAGGTCGTACGCCGTCTGTTCGATCTTCAGGCCGAGCGCGTCGAGGACCTTCAGGCCCTCGGCGACGACCTCGGGGCCGATGCCGTCGCCCGGAACGACGGCCAGCCGGATGCTGCGGGAAGCCATGCACGTACCCTACCGGCTCGTCTCATCCCATGAGAAGTCGTCTCACACTATGGGCGATTTTCGGACGTGGCGGGGACACCGCCCGCCCCGGCGATGGACCGGTCGAAGACCAGGGCGCGGGCGGTCGCCAGGCCGGTCGCCAGCGCCCCCAGGACCACGGCGTCGTCGCCCAGGGGCGACACCTCGACGCGCGGCGGCCCCAGCGGGGTCATGGTCTCCAGCCGGTCGCGCACCTCGTCGAGCAGGACGTCGGCGCCGTGCCCGCCGATACCGCCGCCGAGGACGATGAGCTCGGGGTCGAGCAGCGCGATCACACCGGCCAGCGCGTGGGCGAGGTGGTCGGCCTCCCGCGCCACCACCCGCACGGCGACCGGATCCCCGTCGCGCGCCTGGTCGAAGACACGCTTGGCGGTGATCTCGCCGGTCATGCCCAGCCGCCGCGCGGTGGCGACCACGCCCGTCGCCGAGGCGACCGACTCCAGCATGCCGTGCCGCCGGGAGCCGGGAGCATGGGCGAGCGGGTCGGTCTCCCCCATCGGCAGGAACGCGATCTCACCGGCGGCGCCCCGAGCGCCGCGGTAGAGCTCGCCGTCCACGATGATCCCCATGCCGATGCCGGTGCCGATCGACACGTAGACGAAGTGCCGCAGGCCGGCGCCGAGGCCGTAGCCCTGCTCGCCGAGCGCGGCCAGGGCGATGTCGTTCTCGATCGCGAACGGGGCCGGCAGCCGCTCGGCGAGCTTCGCGGTGACGCCCGGTTCGTTCCAGCCGGGGATGTTCGGCGCCAGGTGGAGGCGCTCGTTGGCTCGGTCGTATACGCCCGGAGTGCCGAGGACGATGTTGGTGATCGGGCCGGCGGCCGCCGCCGCGAGACCGTCGACGATCTCAGCGAGCTGGCCGATCAGCTCACCGGCGTCGCCGGAGCGCGCGGGGACGTCCTTGCGGAGCGCGATCTCGCCGCCGAGGTCCACCACGGCGGCGCGCACCCACTGCCGGCCGACGTCCAGGCCGATCACCCAGCCCGCCTCGGGGCGAATCTCGTACAGCAGCGCGGCGCGCCCCGCGTTGCCGGTCCGGTGCCCCACCGGGCGGACGAGCCCGACCCGCTCCAGGTCGGCCAGGGCCAGCGAGATCGTCGGTTTGGACAGCCCGGTCGCCTCGGCCAGCTGCGGTCGTGAGACCGGGCCGAGCAGGCGGATCCGTTCGTACACGGCCCGTTCGTTCATGATGCGCAACACGCTCGTGGTGTTGGCCGTCTCCCCGCCGCTGGGCACGCTGATCCTCTCCCCGTAGGCTGCTCCCCAGAGTGTCCCATGTCACGACCGGCTTGATTTGTTAGGGAGCCTCTCTTACATTCTGTCGAACGTCGCTCACCAGCGAGCAGCGGATCTTGCGCCATGAAAGGGAGTGGGGAGTCATGACGTCTCCCGCGGCTCCGGGGTTCGAACGACGCCTCGGACTGTTCCAGGCCACCACCATCAACATGACACAGATGTGCGGCATCGGGCCGTTCGTCACCATCCCCGCCATGGTCAGTGCCCTCCAGGGTCCTCAGGCCATGTTCGGCTGGGTGATCGGCGCGATCATCGTGGTGGCCGACGGCCTCGTGTGGGCCGAGCTCGGCGCGGCGATGCCCGGCGCCGGTGGGACGTACCTCTATCTCCGTGAGGCGTTCCAGTACCGCACGGGCCGCCTGATGCCGTTCCTGTTCGTGTGGTCGGCGGTGCTGTTCATCCCGTTGATCATGTCGACCGGAGCGATCGGGCTGGTGCAGTACGCCGGCTACCTGTGGCCCGCGCTCGTCCACGGCAACGGACTGTCGGCGCTCGGCCACGTCTTCGCCGTCGGCGTGGTCGTGCTGGTGGTCCTGGCGCTGTACCGCCGGATCGGCGACATCGGCCGCCTCACCACCATCTTCTTCGTCGTCATGCTCATCTCGGTGCTCGGCGTGATCGTGGCGGCGCTCACCCACTTCCACGGGAGCCTGGCCTTCGGCTTCCCGCACGACGCGGGCTCGAAGTTCTTCAGCGGGCTCGGTGCGGGCCTGGTCATCGCCGTCTACGACTACCTCGGCTACAACACCAGCGCCTACCTCGGCGCGGAGGTGCGCGAGCCGGGGCGGGTGATCCCCCGCTCGATCGTCTACGCGATCCTCGGCATCATGGGGCTGTACTTCCTGCTCCAGGTCGGCGTGCTCGGCGTCGTGCCGTGGCAGGAGGCCAAGAACTCCAGCTCGGTCGCCTCGCTGGTGCTCGAACGCGCCTGGGGCAAGGGCGTCGCGCAGGTGTTCACCGTCGGCATCATCATCACGGCGTTCGCGTCCGTCTTCGCCGGCCTGCTCGGCGGCTCGCGGGTGCCCTACAACGCGGCGCGCGACAAGGTGTTCCTCCCGTGGTTCGGGCGGCTGCACCCGCGCCTGCACTTCCCCACCGCCGGTCTGTACGCGATGGGCGTCATCACGGCGATCGGCTCGCTGTTCACCCTGACCGATGTGATCAGCATGCTGACGACGGCGTTCGTGCTCGTGCAGTCGGTGGCCCAGGTGGTCGCCCTCACGGTGCTGCGGAAGCGTCAGCCGAACCTGCCCCGGCCGTACAAGATGTGGCTCTACCCGCTGCCCAGCATCGTCGCGCTGGCCGGCTGGATCTACATCTACCAGGCCGCCGGGCTCAAGCCGATCCTGCTCTCCCTGGCCTGGCTGGCCCTGGGCGTCGTCGCCTACCTGGCCTGGGCTCGCGCCGAGAAGACCTGGCCGTTCGGGCCGAAGGAGATCCGGGAGGCCTTCGCCGAGCCCGCCGAGCCTCAGGGGCAGGCCGCCGCATGACGACGGGGACAACGTCGGTCGGCGAGTTCGTGCTTGGGATCGACTTCGGGGGGACCAAGGTGGCGCTCGCGACGGCGAGCGCCACCGGGCAGCGGCTGCGCGGCACACGCCTGGCGACACGCGCGGCCGACGGCGCGAAGGAGGTGGTGCGCCGGGTCCTGGACGCGGCGCACCACCTCACCGCCGAGACACCCGGCCGCCTCGTCGCGGCCGGCGTGTCGACGTTCGGGGTGATCCGGGAGGGCCGGGTCCGGCTCGCGCCCAATGTGCCCGGCTGGGACGAACTGCCGCTGCTCGCCCTGCTGCAGGACGGGCTCGGCGTGCCATCGGTGCGCGTCGACAACGACGTCAACGCGGCGGCGGCCGCGGAGCTGCGCTGGGGACGGCTCCAGGGGACCGACGTCGGCCTCTACGTCAACTTCGGCACCGGCACCGGGGCGGCCCTCGTCGTCGGCGGCCGGGTGGTGCCCGGCACGCACGGTGCGGCGGGTGAGATCGGGTACCTGCTGCGCCGGCCGGACGAGCCGGGGTATGTGGAAGGGCGCGCGCCGCTGGAGGAGTACACCTCCGGGAGCGGGCTCGCGGCCCGGGGCTCCGCGCTGCTCGGCGAGCAGGTGACGGCCGAGGAGCTGTTCGCCCGGCGGGACGAACCGGCGGTGGCGGCGCTGCTCGAGGACGCGGCGGCGGCGCTGGGGATGGCGGTCGCCAACCTGACGACCTTCCTCGACCCCGAGCGCGTCGTCGTCGGCGGCGGGATGGCCGAGGCCTTCCTGCCCGCCGTGCGCGCCGCGACCGCCCGCGCCGTGCCCTTCCCTCCGCAGGTCGAGGCCGCGCGCTTCGTCGACGACGCCGCGCTGATCGGCGCGGTGGCGCTCGGCGTCCAGGCCGCCGCCTGAGCAGGAGGCGCTCATCGTCGGGGGAACTCGGCGTTCACGCCGCCGCGTAACTGGGCATCGCGCCGGGCGGCCAGGCCGCCGGTCGGAGGCCGGCCACGTACGGGCGCCCTTCGGGGGCACCCGTACGTCAGAGGATCAACGGCCGGCGGCGCCGCCGTTGTCGCGGCGGTCCAGCGCGGTCTGAACGGCTCTGGCCGCCTCTTCGGCGGCGTCGTCGGCGGTCCACGCGTGAGTGGCGTCCATCGGATTCGTCTCCGTGAAAAGCGTCATCTGAGGCATCGGATCAGGTGGGACTCACGGCCAGCAGCGGGCTCCGCGACGGGTCGCCGGCCTGCCCATGATCAGGCCCCGCCGCGGCAGCGAAGGATGAGTACCAAGCGCCGCATGACCTTCTCGACGCTACCCGCTGCATCCCGGCCTGTCTCGGCTCGCGGCCAGGAATCTCAGATTTCAAGACACATCGCCGAGCGAACGGCTGCGACCTGGAGAGTTCTCCGCCCTGCCCCTGACGGTCGATCTTCCTTCTCACAGATCGACGCGGCGGCCCTGGTCCGCTCCGATCGCCTCGGTGATCGCGTCGACGAGGTCCGGCCGCAGCGCCGAGTCGACGGTCAGGGCGATGAGCGCCCGGCCGCCCTTCTCGTGCCGGCCCACCTGCATCCCGGCGATGTTGACGCCCGCGTCGCCGAGCAGACGGCCAACCACGCCGACCATTCCGGGCCGGTCGGTGTAGGAGAAGAAGCCCATGTGCGCGGCCGGCGCGATCTCCATCGCGTAGCCGTTGACCTCGACGAGACGCTCGGCGTGCCGGGGACCGGTGAGCGTCCCGGACACCGAGACGACGGCGCCGTCGGGCATCGTGCCCCGGACGGTCACGAGGTTGCGCCAGTCCGGGCTGTCCTCGCTGGTCGTCAGCGTCACCTCGACACCGCGGGCGCGGGACAACAAGGGCGCGTTGACGTACGTGACCGCCTCTTCGACCACGTCGGTGAACGCGCCCTTCAGCGCGGCCAGCTCCAGGACCTTCACGTCGTGGGCGGTGATCTCCCCGCGGACCTCGACCTCGAGGCGCACGGGCAGGCCGCCGGCGAGTGCGGTGAAGATCCGGCCGAGCTTCTCCGCCAGCGGCAGCCCCGGCTTGACCTCCTCGGCGACGACGCCGCCGCGGACGTTCACCGCGTCCGCGACGAACTCGCCGGCGAGCGCCAGCCGGACCGAACGCGCGACCTGGCTGCCGGCCTTCTCCTGGGCCTCGTGCGTGCTGGCCCCGAGGTGCGGGGTGACCACGACGTTGTCGTGCTGGAACAGCGGGCTGTCCGTGCACGGCTCGGTGCGGAAGACGTCGATGCCCGCGCCGGCGACGCGTCCCTCCTTGAGGGCGAGGTCGAGGGCGTCCTCGTCGATGATGCCGCCGCGCGCGGCGTTGACGATGCGCACGGACGGCTTGACGAGCCGCAGCTCCCGATCGCCGATGAGGCCGAGGGTCTCGGGGGTCTTCGGCAGGTGCACGGTGATGAAGTCGCTGGTCCCCAGCAGTTCGTCGAGCGGGACGAGCCGCGCGCCGAGCTGCGCCGCCCGGGCAGCCTGGACGTACGGGTCGAAGGCGATCACGCGCATCCCGAACGCGGCGAGCCGCTGCGCGACGAGCACGCCGATGCGGCCGAGGCCGAGCACGCCGAGCGTCTTGTCCTGCAGCTCCACCCCGGTGTACGCGGCGCGTCGCCACTCGCCGCGCTTGAGCGCCGAGTGGGCCTGTGGGACGTTCCGGGCGGTGGCCAGGAGGAGCGCGACCGCGTGCTCGGCGGCGGTCACGATGTTGGAGGTGGGAGCGTTCACGACCATGACGCCGGCCCTGGTGGCGGCCTCGACGTCGACGTTGTCCAGGCCGACGCCCGCGCGGGCGACGACGCGCAGCCCGGGCGCCGCGGCGAACACCGCCGCGTCCACCGTGGTCGCGCTGCGGACGATCAGGGCGTCCGCACCGGCCACCGCGGCGACCAGCGCCGTACGGTCGGCGCCGTCGACGCGGCGGATCTCGAAGTCCGGCTCGAGGAGCGCCAGACCGGCGGGCGAGAGCTCTTCGGCGATGAGGACCACAGGCCTTCTCACGGACACGACCCCCTACGTGTGGCTGCACGGTGCGGGGGCGTGCGATCCGTCCCGAGTGCCCTCGGCGTGACCTCGCCCTACACGATGGTAGTAACGGCCGGTGAACGCGCCAGTGAGATGGGGCGAATACCTGCGCGCGTGGCCAGGATCGGCCCACCGGGTATCCCCCACGCACTAGTGTCGGGCGTATGGCTAATGGAAACCCGATGCTGGCCGACGTGCTCGCGCAGCGCGGTGAACCCGAGGAGATCCTCCGCGCGGTCGTCGACGGCGGGGTCCTCATCGTGACCAATCCCGACGGCTCGGTCCTGGTGGGACAGCTGGAGGACGAGACGGTCGCGCTGGCCGCGTTCACCGGCCCGGACGCGTACAGCGAGAAGTCCGAGAGCGAGGAGTTCCAGCACGCCGACGCGGCCCTGCTGCTGGAGATCGCCCGCAGCGGCGAGGTCCAGGCGATGGTGATCAATCCGGAGAGCGACGACGCCGCTCTGATCCCGTTCAGCGACATCCAGGGCTTCCTCGTCACCCAGGGCATGGGCGTCGACGAGGACGTCGAGGTGGCCTTCCGCGCGAGCGAGCACGACCTGGTGCAGCCGCTGAAGGACGGCGTCGCCGAGCGGCTTCCGGACTACCCCGCGGTCGACCGGGTGTGGATCAGCGACGTCCGCATGCCGAGCGGCGTGGAGGGCATCATGCTGCACGTCGTGCTCTCCGAGGGCGCCGACCCGCACCTGGCGAACGAGCTGCTCCAGTCGACGATGGAGAAGCTGCCGACCACCGACGTTCCCGTGTTCGCGCATGTCGCCGACACGGAGAGCGAGGAGTTCCTCGCCGAGATGAACGTCGACGTCGTCCGTCGCTGACCGGCCGCCCGTTCAGCGACGGGTGCCGCATGGGACGAGCCCCTTCTCGTAGGCGTAGATGACATCACGCCGCGGTACGCCTGGCGGTCCGGGCCAGGACGCTGGTGACCGCGCCGGTGTCGGCGATGTAGACGTGCGGCACGTCGACGAAGACCCGCATGGTCCCCACCGGAAGGCCCACCGCCCCGGCCACCTCCAGCTGCACGGCCCGCAGGGGAAGGTAGTTCAGGTAGCTCGTGTAGGCGTTCTGCGACCGGAACGTCGCGGTCATCGAGACGTGTGAGGACCGTACGCGGAAGGCCACGGCGACGAGGCAGGGCACGGCGTCCTGCCGCTCGCCGGGCACCGTCAGCGAGATCCAGCCGCTCTTCGTCCACGGACGGGATCGCAACAGCTCGATCACCCAGTCGAGTTGGTCCACGCCCCTGAGGTCGCGCAGCCGCGCGCCGTAGCTGTACTTGAACGGCGGCACGACGTCGGTTCGCGTGAACTTGGCCACGTAGCGGCCCATGGCGTCGGCGTCGCCGTACGCCCGGACGATCGGATCGTCCCAGCCGAGGGTCGCTATCTCGAACAGCCGTGGCGGCGCCTCGATGACCGGGCCCCGGTCGTCGAGGGCCGCCTCGCCGGTCGTCCACACGTGCCGCATGAGGCCGATCCACGCGTCTCCGCACGTGCGCCAGAGTTCCACCTCAGGACTCCACGGACGGGAAGCCGTACGGGTTGGCCGGTCCCTGGTGGCGGCGGGCCGCGCCGAGACGGACGTGGTAGATGAGGAAGAGCAGCGTGGCGGTCACCGCGATCCAGAGCGTCACGATGATCGGGATCGGCCGTGTGCCCGACAGTCCGAGCAGCCCGACGGAGATGTAGGCCGCGTCGACGACCGCGAGCCCCATGGCGGTGAGGCCGGAGCTGGAGGTCGGCCCGAAGGCCTCCGGGTAGGCGGGGTCCACCGGCAGGTTCGGGGCCCAGCCGATGCCACCGAAGTGGTCGCGCAGCTCCTCGACGTACAGCAGCCGGAAGTTGTTGACCGCACGGGCCGTGCGCAGGTGCCGGGAGGTCGCCTCGATGAGGCGCAGGTACGGCAGGATTCCCATCGCCCCGAAGATCGCCGTCAGCGCGAAGACGTACGGGGGGATGCGGTGCCAGGAGGTCAGCGCGGCCGGGTCGAGCACCTTGGCGCTGGCCAGGGCGACGACCGCGGCGAACGGCGCGGCCAGCAGGCTCATCGCGAACCTGAGCATCTTGAGTCGCTCGTCGGAGGCGGCCAGGTAGACCTGGTAGACGCCGCCGAAGTCGGTGGCCAGGAGTTGGATGAAGCCGGTGGGGTCGATCTCGCTCCGGTCCCCCCGGAGGTCGGTCCGTGACGCCCCTAAAGATGTCTTCCGCATGAGCTCATCCCGCTCTCGCGCCTCATGGCATGGCTCCGGGCACCCACGGTCACCGGAGTCGAAACCGCCCATTCCGCCGTCTTTAGTATCCTCCTTCCCGCCGCCGGTCCGCGCCGAAATCGGGTTGAGGGCCGCCCCGAACCGGCATTCGTAGCACTGACTTTCGAAGTGCTATTGACCGCGCACCAGGCTGCGGCGGTTGCCGACTTTCGAACCCCGCCGAAAACATCTCGCCCCGGCGGTGCGGCTGCACACGCCGGGGCGAGGATCGGTCGTGGAACTCAGTCCTGGATCCAGGACATCATCGGGCGGAGCTTGGCGCCGGTCTGCTCGATCGGGGAGTTCTGCTCCTCCTCGCGGCGCTTGAGGAAGTTCGGCCGGCCGGCGTCGAACTCCTCCACGAGCTCCTTGGTGAAGGTGCCCTCCTGGATCTCCTTGAGGATCTTGCGCATCTCCTCGCGGGTCTGGTCGGTGACGATGCGCGGGCCGCGCGTGTAGTCGCCGAACTCCGCGGTGTCGGAGATCGAATAACGCATCCGCGACAGGCCGCCCTCGTACATGAGGTCGACGATGAGCTTCATCTCGTGCAGGCACTCGAAGTAGGCGGCCTCGGGCTGGTAGCCGGCCTCGACGAGGGTCTGGAAGCCCGCCTTGATGAGCTCGGACACGCCGCCGCAGAGCACGGCCTGCTCGCCGAACAGGTCGGTCTCGGTCTCCTCCGTGAAGGTCGTCTTCAGCGCGCCGGGCCGGGTGCCGCCGATGGCCTTCGCGTACGAGAGCGTGAGCGGCCAGGCGTTGCCGGTGGCGTCGCGCTCCACGGCGACCAGCACGGGCACGCCACGGCCCTCGGTGTACTGCCGGCGCACGAGGTGGCCCGGGCCCTTCGGAGCGACCATGGCGACGTCGACGCCCTCCGGCGGCTCGATGAGGCCGTAGCGGATGTTCAGGCCGTGACCGAAGAACAGGGCGTCGCCCTCGACGAGCGACGGCGCGATCGCCTCGGCGTACACCGCGCGCTGCAGGTGGTCCGGGATCAGCACCATCGTGAGGTCGGCCTCCTCGCAGGCCTCCTCGGGGGTGACGACGCGCAGGCCGTCGTTCTCGGCCTTCTCCCGGCTCTTGGAGTCCTTCGGCAGGCCGACGCGGACGTCGACCCCGGAGTCGCGGAGCGACAGCGCGTGCGCGTGCCCCTGGCTGCCGTATCCGAGCACCGCCACATGGCGGTCCTGGACGACGCTGAGGTCGGCGTCGTTGTCGTAGAAGATCTCAGCCACTTGACTTGCCTTTCTGAAATTCACGCGCTGCGCTCGATGGCGCGCAACGAGCGGTCGGTGATGGAGCGTGCGCCACGGCCGATGGCCACCATGCCCGACTGCACCAGTTCCTTGATACCGAAGGGCTCCAGGACCCTGATCAGGGCCTCCAGTTTGTCCCTGCTCCCGGTGGCCTCGATGGTGACCGCGTCCGTGGCCACGTCGATGACCTTCGCGCGGAAGAGCTGGACGGTCTCGAGGACCTGCGAGCGGATCTCGGCGTCGGCCCGGACCTTGATCAGCACCAGCTCGCGCTGCACCGACGCCGACTGATCCAGCTCGACGATCTTGATGACGTTCACCAGCTTGTTGAGCTGCTTGGTGACCTGCTCCAGCGGGAGCTCCTCGACGTTGACGACGATCGTCATCCGGGAGATGTCCGGGTGCTCCGTCGTCCCGACGGCGAGGGAGTCGATGTTGAACCCGCGCCGGGAGAACAGCGCGGCGACCCGCGCGAGGATGCCCGGCTTGTTCTCCACGAGGACCGAAAGCGTGTGTCTGCTCATATCAGTCGCGGTTCTCCCAGTCGGGCGCCATGTCGCGGGCGATCTTGATCTCGTCGTTTCCGGTGCCGGCCGCGACCATCGGCCAGACCATCGCGTCCTGGTGGACCACGAAGTCGATGACCACCGGCACATCGTTGATCTCCATGGCCTTGGCGATCGTGGCGTCCACGTCGGCGGCGTTGTCGCAGCGCAGCCCGGCACAGCCGTACGCCTCCGCCAGCTTGACGAAGTCGGGGATCCGGCGGGACTGCAGGTCGGTACTGGAGTAGCGGCCCTGGTAGAAGAGGGTCTGCCACTGCCGGACCATGCCTAGGTTGCCGTTGTTGATCACGGCGATCTTGATCGGGATGCCCTCGATGGCGCAGGTGGCCAGCTCCTGGTTGGTCATCTGGAAGCAGCCGTCGCCGTCGATGGCCCACACCAGCTT
>JBJMIW010000256.1:0-10871 GCA_045806665.1 Actinoallomurus sp. | reverse complement strand
GGTACCGCGATGATCCGCAGCGCCGGCGCGGCGAACTCGCTCCGGTAGTCCAGGTCGCGGCCGCGCTGCGGGTTGACGGTGGCCACCGCGATGCCCTTGGCGGCGTCCATGGCCGATCCGCCGCCGAGCGCGACGATCGTCTCGGCGCCCGCGTCCTGGGCGGCCACCGCGCCGCCTGCGATGTCGTCGGTGGTCGGGTTCGCGTGCACGCCGGTGAAGACGGTCACCTCGCATCCGGCGAGCGCGTCTCGTACGGCATCGAGCACGGGCGTGGCGGCGATGCCGGGGTCGGTCACGACCAGTACGCGGCGGGTCTGGGCGAGCTCGCCGAGCAGGCGCACGGTGCCCGCGCCCAGGTGCGCGGCCGGCATCGGGCTGAGGGTGAGCCCGGCCTGGGACAGCGACATGGTCACACTCCCTGTGGGACGAGTCGGAGGGGAGCACCCAGCAGGTCCTCCCACAGCCTGACGGGCGCCATCTCGCCGGCCAGGTCGCCGTACGCGCGGCGCGCGCGCCGGATGTCGTGGATGGCCACGTCGTATCCGGCGGTGAGGAGGTTGCGGCACATCGGGCTGCCCATGTTCCCCAGGCCGATGAATCCCGGTTTCATGAGCCCTTCAGGTTGATCCAGGTGGTCTTGAGCGCGGAGTAGGCGTCCAGCGCGTGCAGGGACCTGTCCCGTCCGCTGCCGGAGTCCTTGAACCCGCCGAACGGCGTGATGACGTCACTGGCATCGAAGGTGTTGACCCACACCGTGCCGGCCCGCAGCGCCCGCGCGACGCGGTGCGCGGTGTTCAGGCGTGAGGTCCACACGCTCGCGGCCAGCCCGTACCGGGTCTCGTTGGCCAGGCGCACGCCTTCCTCCTCGGAGGCGAACGCGGTCGTGGTCAGCACCGGGCCGAAGATCTCCTCCTGAGCGACGCGGGCGCCGTTGTCGACGTCGCGCAGCACCGTGGGGGCGACGAAGTAGCCGCCGGATTCGGCGCGGACGCGGCCGCCGCCGGTGACGACCCGCCCGCCCTCGTCCCGGCCCAGGTCGATGTAGCCGAGGACGCGGTCCAACTGGGGTTGGTCGACGATGGCGCCCATTTGGGTGCCCGTATCGAGCGGGTCCCCGACCTAGATGCCCTCGGCGACCTGGACCACCTCGGCCAGCAGGTCGTCGAGGATCCGCGCGTCGGCGAGCAGCCGGGATCCGGCGTTGCAGGTCTGGCCCGCGTTGTAGAAGATCCCCCAGGCGATCGCCGAGGCGGCCGCGCTCAGGTCGCCGGCGTCGGCGAGGACGACCTGCGGCGACTTGCCGCCCAGCTCCAGCGCGACCTGCTTACCGTTGGACCGCGCGGCGTACTCCAGGAACCTGCGGCCGGTCTCGGTCGAGCCGGTGAAGGCGATCTTGTCCACGTCCGGGTGCAGCCCGAGGGCGGCGCCCGCCACCGGGCCGAGGCCGGGGACCACGTTCAACACGCCGTCCGGGACGCCGGCCTCGCTCGCGAGCTCGGCCAGCCGCAGCGCGGTCAGCGACGACTGTTCGGCCGGCTTGAGCACCACCGAGTTGCCCATCGCCAGCGCCGGCGCGATCTTCCACGCGGTGATGATGAGCGGGTAGTTCCACGGCACGACCGCGCCGACCACCCCGAGCGGTTCGCGCGTGATCAGGGCGAGTGCGTCCGCGCCGGTCGGCGCGATCTCGTCGTAGGTCTTGTCGACGGCCTCGGCGTACCACCGCACGCACTCGGCCGCGCTCGGCACGTCCACCCGCAGGGACTCGCCGATCGGCTTGCCGACGTCGAGGGTCTCCAGCAGGGCCAGCTCCTCGAGGTTCGCACCGATCAGCTCGGCGAACCGCAGCAGCACGGCCTTGCGGTGCCGCGGGGACGCGCCGGTCCAGCGGCCGTCCTCGAACGCGATGCGCGCGGCGCGCACCGCGCGGTCCACATCGGTCTCGGTCGCGGCGGAGACCCGGGCGAGCTCCCGCCCGTCGCGCGGGCCGACCGTGGTGAACGTCCCGCCGTCCGCCGCGGGGGTGAACGCCCCGTCGATGAACAGCTCGTGGCGCGGGGCGATCTCGGCCGCGCGGTCGCACCACTCCTCGTACGTGGACACCGTCATGTCCTTCTCCAGCGGCGTACCGCGGCCAGGTCGATCTCGGCGCCCAGACCGGGCGCGTCGGGTACGTGCAGGTGGCCGTCGGCGTCCACGTCGACCGGCTCGGTCAGGAAGAAGTCCCGGCGGGCCGGCGTCCAGCCCGGCGGGTCGTAGGGGAACTCCACGTACGGGCCGCCGCCGACCCCGGCGACGACGTGCAGGTTGGCCAGCACGCCGAGCCCGTTGCTCCAGGTGTGCGGGGTGAACCAGCGGTGCTTGGCGAACGCCAGCTCGGCGAGGGTACGGGCGCGGAGCATGCCGACCGACAGGACGACGTCCGGCTGGTAGACGTCCAGCGCGTCCTGCTCCAGCAGGTGCAGCAGCTCCGGCATCGTGCGCACCATCTCACCGCCGGCGACGCGGATGCCGGTCTGCGCGCGGACGGTGCGCACCCCGGCGATGTCGTACTGCGGCAGTGGCTCCTCCAACCAGAGCACGTCGAGCTCGGCCAGTTCGGCGGCCACCCGGCGTACCGACGCCAGGTCGAGCGCCGGTTCGATGTCGCCGGACATCCGCCACGACTGGTTCAGGTCGGCCATCAGCGCGACCTCGTCGCCGACCGCCTCCCGGACGGCCCGGACCGTGGCCATGCCCTCGGCGAGCCGGTCCCGCGCCACCCGGATCTTCATGGCGCGGAAGCCCACCTCCTTGGCGGCCAGCGCCGCCTCGGCCCGCTCGGCGGGCGGCCTGAGCTCGCCGAAGGACGCGTACGCGGGCAGCCGGTCGGTCGCGCCGCCGAACAGGCCGGCCACCGGCAGGCCGCTGACCTTGCCGATGATGTCCCAGAGCGCCGCCTCCAGCGGCCAGTAGCGACCCGCGTGGAAGTTGATCGTCTCCAGCGTCTTGACGTGGTTGACGATGGCGAGCGGATCCCGGCCGAGGAACAGGTTCTCGTGCCCCTCGAAACCGTCCATCGTGTCGCCCGAGCCGTACCCGACCACTCCTTCGTCGGTCTCCACCGTGACCAGGGTGGCGTCGAAGGAGGTACGCGGCGCCGGGTCCCACGCCGCGTTGAACGGCGGGTCCAGCGGCAGCCGCATCCGGTCCAGGCGAATGGCGCTGATCTTCACGCGTCCTCGCCGATGCCCAGGCCCCGTACGGTCCGGCCGGACGTCTCGGCGACGCGCGTGTCCGGTGCGGTCGCGTCGGTCACTTCACGAACCCCTGTTCCTTGAGCCAGTCGTGGGCGACGGTCTTCGGCTCGTAGCCCTGCGCGTCGACCTTGGCGTTGAGCTGCTGCATGACGGTGTCGGTGAGCTTGGCCGCGACCGGGTCGAGGTACTTGCGGATCTGCGGGTACTTGCCGTCGGTGTCCTGGCGGAGGGTGACCGCGCCGTTGTAGACGGGGAAGAAGTGCCTGTCGTCCTGCAGCACGGTCAGGCCCATGGAGGCGATCCGGCCGTCGGTGGCGAAGACCTCACCGAAGTTGCAGGTCGTGCCCTTCTTGGTCTCGCTGTAGATCACGCCGGTGTCGAGCATCTTGACGTTGGACTTCGGCACCGTGATCCCGTACGCCTTGGTCACTCCCGGCCAGCCGTCATCGCGGGTGGAGAACTCGCTCTCGATGCAGAAGGTCGCCTCGTTCGGCTTGGTCCGCGCCAGGTTCGCCAGGTCGGACAGCTTGGTGACGCCGAGCGCGGCCGCCTTGTCCTTGCGGATCGCGAAGGCGTACGTGTTGTTCAGCGGCGCCGGGTTGCCCCAGACGACCTTGTTCTTGGCCAGGTCCTCCTTGGCGACCGCGTCGTACTGCTGTTTCGCGTCCGGGATCGGCTTGGTGTGCTTGAGGTAGGTGATCCAGCCCGTGCCGGTGTACTCCCAGTACACGTCGATGTTCTTCGACAGCAGGGCGGTCCGCGTGTTGGTGGAGCCCTTGATGTTCGTCTTGTCCGTCACGCTCGCGCCGTGGGCGCGGAGCAGGTCGATGGTGATCTCGCCGAGGAGGATCGACTCGGAGAAGTCCTTCGAGCCGACCGTGAAGGTCGCACCCTTCAGCTCCTGGCCGAGGCTGCCCTGCTCGACCGCCCCGCTGGACGATCCACAGCCGGCGAGTGTGGTGGCGGCCAGCGCCGCCGCGGCGCAGGGAACGAGGGTCCTTCGCGAAAAAGAGGGCATGGTGGAACTCCGGTTGGTTGGAGACGGGGTGAGTTGGTTCGAGAAGGGGGGAGTCGAGTCGCGTCACACGCCCTTGGGACGCAGCACGTCCTCGGCGACTCCGCCGATCCAGTCGACGAGGAAGGCGATGCACGCGGTGAGGACGCTGCCGGTGAGCAGGACCGGTGTCCGGTTCAGCTTGATGCCGTTGACGATGATGTCGCCGAGACCCCCGGCGTTGACGAAGGCCGCCAGCGTTGCGACGCCGACCGCCAGTACGAGGGAGGTGCGCAGCCCGGCCAGGATCACCGGGACGGCCAGCTTCAGTTCGACCCGGAAGAGCACCTGCAGGCGGGTCATCCCCATGCCCCGGGCCGCTTCGACCAGTGCCCGGTCGACCTGCTGGATGCCCACCATGGTGTTGCGCAGCACCGGCAGGACCGCGTAGGCGACGAGTCCGAACAGCGCGATCCGGAAGCCGACCCCGAACTTGATGGTGAGCAGGACGAGCAGCCCGATCGCCGGCGTGGCCTGCCCCAGGTTCGCCAGGCCGAGGACGATCGGGCTCAGCCACCGGGCGGCCGGCCGGGACAGCACGACGCCCAAGGGGATCGCGATCAGGATGACCAGCAGCACGGCCAGCCCGGTCAACCTGAGGTGCTCACCGACCCGTGCGCCGATGTAGCCGGCGTTCAGGGTGCGCCGTTCGATGGAGTCCAGCCGCCGCGCGGACGCCCAGAGGTAGAGCACGGCGAGCACCGCGGCCAGCACGAGCGGAGTCGCGAGGTGGCGCAGCATCGTACGCCGGGACCGCCCGTCGGCCCGCGACGTCGAGACGGCGGCGGTGGCCGGTTCAGCGAGCACGCGACACCGCCTCGTTCCCGCGGGCCGGTTCCACGGCCGCGCAGATCCGTTCATAGGTCAGCACCCGGCCCTCGCAGGACACCTGCCGGGTGCCGTGCGCGACCATCGTGTCGAGGGCCTCGCGGAGCGTCGCGGTCGCGGCCACGTACGGCAGGGACGCGTCGGCGGAAGGGCGTAGGGAGGGGCCGTCCGCGGTCAGCTCGCCGACGGTCATCAACGCGAGGCGCTTGAGCGTCGTGTCGCCGCCGATGAAACTCGCCACGTACTCGTCCGCCGGTTCGGCGAGGATGCGCGCAGGCGTGTCGTACTGCGCGATCAGGGACCGCTCCCGGAACACCGCGATGCGGTCGCCGAGTTTGAGCGCCTCCTCGAAGTCGTGCGTCACGAAGATGATCGTCTTTCGCAGTTCGCGCTGCAGCCGCAGGAACTCGTTCTGCAGGTGTTCCCGCGTGATTGGGTCGGTGGCGCCGAACGGCTCGTCCATCAGCATGACCGGCGGGTCGGCGGCGAGCGCCCGTGCCACGCCGACGCGCTGCTGCTGGCCGCCCGACAGCTGGCGGGGGAGCCGACGGGCGAACTCCGCCGGGTCCAGGCCGACCAGGTGGAGCAGTTCCTCGACCCGCTCGCGGGTCCTGGGCTTCGGCCAGCCCAGCAGCCGGGGCACCAGGGCCACGTTCTCGGCGACGGTGAGATGCGGAAACAGGCCGATCTGCTGGATGACGTAGCCGATGCGGCGGCGCAACCGGTCCGGTGGCAGGCGCAGGACGTCCTCACCGCCGATCCGGACGGACCCCGACGTCGGCTCGATCAACCTATTGATCATCTTCATCGTGGTCGTCTTGCCGCAGCCCGAGGGTCCGATGAAGGCCACCAGTTCGCCGTCCGGAATCACCATCGTGACGTTGTCGACGGCGGGTGCATCCTGGCCGGGGTAGCGCTTGGTCAGCCCGTCCAGTTCGATGCGCGCGCCACCGCTGGTGTGGTCAAGCACGGAGCCCCCTCGGGGTGGTCAGCAGGCGTACGACGAGATAGAAGAGGTCGAAGGCGAGGGCCAGGATCACCACGCCGAGGGTGCCGGCGAGCGCGGCGTTCAGGGAGTTCACCGAGCCGAGCCGGGACAGCCCGTCGAAGATCTGGTTGCCCAGGCCGGGGCCGGCGACGTACGCGGCGATCGCCGCGATACCGATGATCATCTGGGTGGACACCCGGATCCCGGTGAGGATGACCGGCCAGGCCAGCGGGAGCTGGACCCTGAGCATCACCCGCGTGGCGCTCATCCCCATGCCCCGACCGGCCTCCACGACCGCGGCGTCCACCGACCGCAGGCCCACGACGGTGTTGCGGATGATCGGCAGCAGGGAGTACATCACCAGCGACACCAGCGTCGGTCCCCAGCCGAGGCCGAGGAGCGGGATGAGCAGCCCGAGCAGCGCGAACGACGGGATCGTCAGGAAACCACCGGTCGCGCCGATCGCCAGCGCGGCCAGGCGCGGACGCCGGTAGGCCACGACCCCGACCCCGACGCCGATGACGGTCGCGATCAGGATCGACAGGGCGACCACGAGCGCGTGCTGACCAGCCGCCTGGGTCAGTTGGTCCCACCGCGTGGAGACGTAGTCGCTGAACGGCATGAGGCACTCCGGGGAAATACGGTCCGTCTTTTCGGCCTGTAGTTAATGCACCGTAAAACGGTGTTCTCGCTGGTGCAATACTCGTTGCGTTCACCGCAACCGGGACAACGGATCCTTGGAGCAGTGCCTTGGCCGACCTGCCGCCTACGGGCTCCCCCCGCGGTTCCGGCAACCCACCGTCCGCGGGCCTGCGTCGTGACCTGGAGATACTCGACGTTCTCGCGCGTCCGGAGCACGCCGCCGGCGGGCTCGGGGTGAGCCGGATCGCCGAACTCCTGGGCCGGGAGAAGAGCCAGATCTCCCGCGCCCTCAAGGCCCTCGAGGCCGAGGGCATGGCCGAGCGCGACCCCGACTCGCTGCAGTACCGGCTGGGCTGGCGGTTGTACGCGTTCGCGTCCCGCACGATGGAGGCCCGGCTCGCGCACCTCGCCGCCCCCTACCTCCGCCGCCTCGTCGCCGGGCTGAACGAGACCACCCATCTGTGCGTGCTGCGCGGTTCGGCGGTCCTCACCCTGCTGTCGGTGTCGCCGTCCCACTCCTTCCGCGGCCTCGGCTGGGAAGGAGTGACCGTGCCGGTGCCGATGACCTCGGCGGGGCGGGTGCTCATCTCCGACTGGGCCCCCGAGGCGTTGCACTCGTGGGCGCACGCCTGGCTCGGCGACACGGCGCACGCGACGGGCGACTCCGAGCGCCACGTCCGGACCGCCGACGATCTCGTACGAGAGGTCGCCGCGATCCGCCAGCGCGGGTATGCGGCCGTCGAGGAGGAGTTCGAGGAGGGAGTCGCCGGGGTCTCCGCGCCGGTCCGCGACTTCCTCGGCATGATCGTCGCCGCCATCAACGTGTCGGCGCCCCAGGCGCGCCTTGGCCCGCACCTCGACGAAGCCGGTCGCCACACGCTCGCGGTCGCCCGCGAACTGTCCGCCGAACTCGGCCATACGGCCGCCGTGAGCCGCACCACCGATTAGGCCCGAATTTCCCTACACCGCGCCCATTCGTCCGGCGCCGCAGCGAGCCGCCGGCGCCGGACGAATGAGCTGGTCATCGTCGTCCCAGGGCCGCCTATCACACCGGGGGTCACCGAAATTCGATTGCTGCCGGCCGGGTCGAGGTCGGCCGCGAGCGTCGCGACGAGTGCACATCACCCTGGGCTCGGGTGATCTCCTGCTTGAGGTATTTCGGGGCCCAGCCGGAACCGATCACGCCGTGACGCCTCGACGACCCGTTCGGTGAACCTGGCCCGTCCGGCGTCACCCAGCAGGGTCCAGTAGTCACCGAGGTCGAGCCTCGGCAGGCGCGACCATTCGCCGAGCATGTGGACCGCCAGCCACAGCTCGATGTCCCGGTGGAGTTCGGCGGCCGGGGCCCGGCCAGCGATCGTGGTCACACCACTTGGGTCGCCGCGTAGGCGAGCTCGTCTGTCGCGGTGAAGCACCGCCGGGGTTCGCTGGAGAACCGAGCCTGTCCATGGTCCCCACGTACGACGTCGGCGGCGGGCAGGAGCCTGTGAGGACATCGAAGATCGATTATGGACCGCTGTTCGATGCTGCTCCGACCCCCCACATGGTGCTGGACCCCGACCTGGTGATCACAGACATCAATCGGGCAAATCTCAAGGCGACGGGTAAGACCCGTGAGGAGTTGGTCGGAAAGAACCTGTTCGAGGTCTTCCCGGCCAACCCCGCGGACTCCGGCGACGGGAAGCGCAAGCTGGAGGCATCGCTGCGCCGGGTGCTGGTGTCGCAGCAGCCCGACACGGTGCCGCCGTTCCGGTATGACGTTCCGGTGTCGGGGCGGCCAGGGGTGTTCGAGGAACGCTGGTGGTCGCCGATCGCCACCCCCGTGTTCGGCCCGGACGGTGCGCTGGCGTGGCTCCTGATGCGGTTCGTGGACGTCACCGCGTTCGTCAACTTCTGCCAGTCCGACGACCGGCCGTCGAACAAGGATTTGAGCGGGCGGGAGGAGGCGATAGCGGCCGAGCTGTACGCCCGTACGCGGGAGTTGCAGCGGCTGAATGATGAGCTCCGACAGTCCTACACCCGCGAACGTCAGGTCGCCTTGGCCATACAGGGCCGCATGCTGCATACGCCAGATCTGGCCCGGCATCCGGAGATCGCGGTGCGGTACCAGCCGGCCACCGACTCGCTGCACGTGTGCGGCGACTGGTACGACGTGGTGGACCTGCCCGGGGGGTGCGTGTCCGTGGCGGTCGGCGACGTCGTCGGCCATGGGCTGGAGGCCGCCGCCATCATGGGGATGATGCGGTTCGTTCTGAGCGGTGCCGTCCGGAACAGCCACAGCCCCGCGTAGGCGCTGCGATCGCTGGATTCGTACGCCGGTTCCGTCGACGGGGCGCTGGCCACCACGGCCGTCAAGATTGTGGTCTACCCCGGCAGTCACCTGATCGCCTACAGCAACGCCGGCCACCTGCCTCCGGTGCTCGCGCACACCGACGGCGGCCACGAACTGCTGGACCAGGCAACCGACCCGCCGCTGGGCGTCCGCTCCGAAGCCGTCCCCCGGCCCCAGGCCACCGTGCAGTACAGCCCGGGGGACACGCTCGTGCTCTACACCGACGGGCTCATCGAACGACGCGGTGAGGACATCGACGCCGGGCTGGCCCGCCTGACCACCGCCTTCGCCGAGTACCGCGGGCTGCCCCCGCAGGATCTGGCCGACGCCCTGCTGGAGCGGCTCCGCTGCGGCGCCTCTGACGACGTCGCCCTGGTGGTCGTCCGCCTCTGAACGGCGGTGGGTGACCCGAGGCGAGCTTCGGGACGATCCCTGGTGTCTCGGGCTCGTTCATGCGCGGCCGACGGCCGAACGTTCCGCGTGGTGACGCCCGCTCTCGGAGCCGGCCGTCGTCGCGCCGGTCATGTACTGACGGGCGGTGTTTCCCGGCAGTCCCGACCAGGCGCATGCCGTACGGGCGTTCGTCGCCACGCTGCTGCCCGGGCGGCTGCGCCTGGACGAGGTCCTGCTGGCCGTCGGCGAGCTGGTGGCGAACGCGTAGCCGCGCACCGTACGGCCGGCGACGCCGGGGCCGCGTTCGTCCCAGAGACCGGTGGGCACTCGTGAGCAGGTACGGCGCGCGTCTCTCCCGGAACCTCGCCGTACGGTTGGACGGCCAGCCGCTGCAGCCGAACGGCACCATGATCGTCAACCCCACGCCGGCCTGGGACTACTGCGGTGGGGGCACCGTGGTCGGCGTGCGGATGACCGGGCAGAACGTCGGTGACCTGATGAACAAGGCCGGCGTCGGCTGGGGCTGGTTCTCCGGAGGCTTCCGGCCCACCTCGCGTGACGGGAACGGCATACCGACCTGCGGGTCGAGCCACAAGAACATCGGCGGCCAGCAGATCGGCGACTACTGCAACATCTGCGAGCCCTTCCAGTACTACGACTCCACCGCCAACCCGGCCCACCTGCCGCCCACGTCGGTCCAGGCGATCGGCCACACCGACCAGGCCAACCACCAGTACGACCTGACGGACTTCTTCGCCGCCGCCGACAGCGGCAACCTGCCGGCCGTGTCGTTCCTCAAGGCGTCCGGCTACCAGCAGGGCCACCCGGGGATCTCCGACCCGCTCGACGAGCAGACCTTCCTGGTCGACACCGTCAACCACCTGCAGCGGCTGAAGAGCTGGAAGGACACCGCGATCGTCCTGGCGTGGGACGACTCCGACGGCTGGTACGACCACGTCATACCGCCGCTCGTCAACCCGTCGCAGTCCAGCCAGGACGCGCTGACCGGCAAGGGCCAGTGCGGCACCGGCACGCCGCTGGGCGGCTACCAGGACCGGTGCGGTCACGGCCCGCGCCAGCCGCTGCTGGTCATCTCGCCGTACGCCAAGGCGAACCACGTCGACCACACGATGAGCGACCAGACGTCCATCCTGCGCTTCATCGAGGACAACTGGCTGGGCGGCGCCCGTATCGGGGACGGCTCCTACGACGCCCTCGCCGGCCCGCTGACCGGGATGTTCGATTTCAAGCACGGTCCGCGCACCCGGCGGCTGTTCCTGGACCCGTCCACAGGCGAAGCGACGCGTCCGATGAAGATCACCCCCCAGCCGACGCCCTCCTACAGCGTCTATCCCACGCCCCCACCGTCCCCGTCACCGTCCCCCTCGTACACCC
>JBJMIW010000255.1:0-4112 GCA_045806665.1 Actinoallomurus sp. | reverse complement strand
GGCGCGCAAGAGCCTCGAACTCTACGACCGGCAGGTCCGGTCGGCCGATCCCCCGCAACGCTGACCGTCCGGGAAGGGATCCCATCCGCACACAAAGTCCGGGTGCCGGTCACGGCTTCCTGGGCGAACGCGAGATCCATGTGCCGTTTGTGTGCGGACAGGGTCCGGCTACGCCTCTCCGCTCAGGGGAGCGGGAGCAGAGGCGAGGGCGGGGTCTCGGCGGGTGAAGGCCAGGGCGGCGGCGATGCAGGCCATGGGGACCGCGGGGATGACGTAGCGGTAGTCGAACTCGGCGGTGGCCGGGGGCACGAGGATGGCGGCGACCGCGACCGTCCAGGGCAGCAGCGCCTCCCACCGCCGACGCAGCAGGGCGCCCAGGCCGGCGAGGAGGATCAGGCCGAACACCGTGCCGCGCAGGAAGAAGAAGCGCTGGTACGTCCGCATGATCCCGGCGTACGGCCGGACGACCTTCGTGTGCAGGTGTCCCGGGTCGTACGCACGCATCCGGACCGCCGCACTGGTCGGCGGCTGCGGCGGGTGGACCTGGAAGCGGTAGTAGGCGTAGGTGGTGGGGTCCGGGAACGCCGGGTGGTTCCACCGGAACGTCCGCAGCAGGTCGGAGGCCACGGTCTCGGCGTAGTCGCCAGGCTGAGCGATGATCGCCCGCTGGGCGAAGTCGCCCGCCCGGCCCTCGACGTCCGGCGAGAACTTGTGCTCACCGAGCCGGTGGAACGGCGAGATCCGGCCCCAAATGTAGAACTGCGACCGTCCCCGCTGGGCGGGAGGCGTGTCGATGCACAGCGGCAGTTCATCGACCGGCGGCTTGATCTTGCGGCAGTCGGCGAACGGCATGGTCCTGCTGTAGAGGAAGATCCCCGTGCTGTACGTCAGCGCGAACTGGTGCGTACGGGAGGAGAACCACCCCGCGTACAGCACGACGGGCAGCAGCCCGGCGACGAGTCCCGCGGCGAGGGTCCGCCGGCCGACCCGTCGCACGGCCAGCCAGGCCAGCAGGAGTACGAGGACCGGGAGTCCCACCGAGCGGGTGACCGCCGCCAGGCCGACGAGCAGGCAGACGAGCGCCATCCGCCGGGTGCTCGGTGCTCGGTCCCACAGGGCCAGGGTCACCGCGAGCGTCAGCAGGAACGTGAACGGCGTGTCGGACAGGACCAGGTGTTCCAGTTGGATGCCGAACGCGTCGAACAGGGCGGGGACCGCGGCGAGGGACGCGGCCCAGCCGGGCAGCCCGAACCGGTGGCGCAGCAGCGCGTACACCATCACGCCAACGGCGACGCCCATCGCGTGCTGGACGAACATGACGAGGGTCAGGCTGTGGACCGGGGAAAGCAGCGCGAGGAAGAGCGAGTAGCCGCTGGGCCGGATGAGGTTGGGCGTGAGCGTCAGGGCCCCGCTGACGTAGTCGTAGGAGTCGGGGAACCACATCGCACCGCGATAACCGAGCATCGTGACCAGGCGGAGCACCACGGCCGGCACGAGGACGGCGAGGAGGACACGGTGCCGGCGGGCGAACGCCAGGAAGCGGCTCAGACGACCGGGAGCCTCCCCGTCCGCGACCGCCCGGCCAGGGTCATCGGCGACGTGCTCCTCGACACTCGTCACGGTCCCCCCTCCGTTCAAACGTGACGGAACACCACAATGCCATCGTCCTGGGCGAACCGCTGGAATCCTTCCGACGAAAGCCCGGCGAGGGCCGCCTCCTGCTGTTCCCGCGGTGCCGGAACACCGCTCATGCGCGCGGTGTCCACGACGACCCAGTCGACGGGCACGTGGTCCACATTCGGAAAGAGAACCACATCGCAGCGGTCGGTGAGCTGCGGGGCCAGGTAGTTGCCCGCGGCGACCCGCGCTCCGTCGGGAACGAGCCGCAGGATCCGGTGTGCCGCCCGGGCGTGCGGGGGCATCCGATAGAACTCCGGGTCGTAGAGGTGCCGGAACTGATGGCCCGGCACCAGCGCGACGGCGATCAGGAGAACGGCGGGAACGGCGAGGCGGGCGTACGGCCATCGGCCTCTCTCCAGCCGGCCCACCCCGTCGACGAAGGCCACGAACATGATCGGCATCAGGATCGCGTTGTAGTGCACCACCTGGGTGCTCCAGTACAGCGGGTTGTTCGACGCCAGCCGGTACGCCAGGCAGGGGACGGCGACGAGCGCCAAGGGCGACCTCAGCGCCACGAAGGCCGTCACGCCGGCGACGTAGGCCAGGAGCACCAGCTTGCCTCCGATCCCGACCGTCGCGGCGTGCAGGAGGCCCGAACCGTTCCCGGCCCCGCCGACCGCGCTCCAGTACCCGTACTCGCCGTGCGGGTTGAGATACGGGATCACGACGAGGATCGCGAGGGCACTGGCGGCCATCCCCGCCACGGCGACGACGGCGCCGAGCCGCCGGGATCGGCGCAGCATCAGGAGCACGCCGATCGCGGCCACCGTCAGGCCCATGTCCTCCTTGACGAGCAGGAGGGCCGCCGACCAGGCCGCGGCCGCGCGCGTACGCCCGTCGGCCAGGGAGGTCAGCGCGAAGGCCAGGATCGGCACCGCGAAGGCGATCTCGTGGAAGTCGAAGGCGACGGCGCCCTGGACGCCCCAGGACAGGCCGTACGCCACGGCCACGGCCATCCCGCGTGCCCTTCCCAGCCGCCGCTCGGCGAAGCGGAGGATCGGCACGATCGACGCGGCGATGAGGAGGGCCTGTGCGACGAGCAGCATCCGGGCGTCCGGCCACAGCCGGTAGAACGGCGCGAGCAGGGCGACGATCGGGTGAAAGTGGTCGCCGAGAAGGTCGAATCCCGGCCCTTTGAGCGGCACGACCGGCGCGTGGAGTTCGGCGTAGGCCCGCACGGCCTGGTCGAATATCCCCAGGTCGTAGCCTGCCGTCCCAACGTGCACATGCCGGATAATCGAATAAACGGCATAAAGCCCGAAAAATACGGCACCAGGAGCATAATGCAGCCATCGTTGGCGCTGCTCATACCCCCCGATCGGTTCCCGTACGGAAATCCGCCGCCCGACGGCTGCCCCCACCGTGCACCCCGCACCGGTCTGCCCGCATGAATGGACAGACTCGACAGTACCGTCGATTTACGGGGCGGCCGATTAATGCGCGACGCGCGAGGCCGGGCAGCAATAACCGCATGACACCACAAAATGCCAGATAGCCAGCCTCAGGAACTGATTCCCGCCGCAGCACGCCGGTGACCCCGGGGCGGTGACGCGCGGAGTGCGGCGCGCTGTGAGCGAGCACCTGTCCGCAGTGATCTTCGCGGCGCCGCTCTTCCCGGCGCCGCCGCGGACCGGGGCACGGTCAACCGGCGTTCACGTTTCATCTCCCCTCTGGCCTAATGCGGCATTCGGTGCTTACGTTGAATCACACGCCTCCTGCCACTGGAGTCAGCGATGTCGCGAAGCCGTGTGAGACGCACTAGACGAGCCGCTGCGAAGATCCGCCGCAAGCACCGAGACGGCGCCCGGCGCAGCCACAAGGTGAACACGCACCACCAGTTCAACCAGGGCTGACGCCCGAGCACCACCCGTGCTCCGGGGCCGACGCGTCGTCGGCGGGTCCCGCCCGGTTCGCGCACGCGGCCGGGCGGGGTTTCGGCACGCGCAAGGCCTCCCGGGCACGGTCCTGCCCGTATCCGAGTACGCACATCCTGGGAGGGACGTATGCCCCGCGTGTCGGTGGAGGTCGACGGCGTGAAGTACGACGACGATGTCGATCCACGCCTTTTGCTCGCCCACTATCTTCGCGACCGGCTGGGCAAGGTAGGCACCCCGATCGGCTGCGACACGTCGAACTGCGGCGCCTGCACCGTCCTGATGGACGGCCTCAGCGTCAAGAGCTGCTCCGTCCTCGCCGTACAGGCGGACGGGCATGAGCTCACCACCATCGAGGGCCTGGGCGACGGGCAGGAGCTGCACCCGATGCAGCGGGCGTTCCACGAGGAGCACGCGCTGCAGTGTGGCTACTGCACCCCCGGGATGATCATGGCCGCGCTCGACCTGCTGCGGGAGAACGCCGACCCGTCCGACGAAGAGATCCGCGCCGGGCTCGAGGGCAACCTGTGCCGCTGCACCGGCTACCAGAACATCGTC
>JBJMIW010000254.1:0-23322 GCA_045806665.1 Actinoallomurus sp. | reverse complement strand
GGTGTACAGGTAGAGCGCGCGCAGGCCCTCGGCGTACGCCTTCTGCGTCATCAGCGAGCGGCGTACGTCCGGGTGGTGGGTGATGGTGACGCGCGGCGCGGCCTTGTCGGTGAAGGCGGCCAGGTCCGGGCCCTGCACGCGCTCCTTGGCGTACTCCAGGGCGTTGAGGTACCCGGTGGACAGCGTCGAGATCGCCTTCGTGCCGACCATCATGCGGGCCTGCTCGATGATCATGAACATCTGCTTGATGCCCTCGTGGACGTCGCCCACGAGATAGCCGATGGCTGGGTGCTTCTCGCCGAAGGTGAGCTCGCAGGTGGTGGAGACCTTCAAGCCCATCTTCTTCTCGACGTTGGTGACGTAGACGCCGTTGCGCTCGCCGAGCTCACCGGTCTCGACGTCGACGAGGTACTTCGGCACGATGAACATCGACAGGCCCTTGGTGCCCGACTTGGCGCCCTCGGGGCGGGCCAGCACGTAGTGCAGGATGTTGTCGGCCATGTCGTGCTCGGCGCTGGTGATGAAGCGCTTGACGCCCTCGATGTGCCAGGTGCCGTCGGCCTGCTGGATCGCCTTCGTACGGCCGGCGCCGACGTCGGAGCCCGCGTCCGGCTCGGTCAGCACCATGGTCGAGCCCCACTGCTTCTCGACGGCGATCTCGGCGAGCTTCTTCTGCTCCGGGGTGCCGATGCGCCACAGCAGCTGGGCGAAGCTCGGGCCGCTGGAGAACATCCAGATGGCCGGGTTCGCGCCGAGGACGAGCTCGGCGACGGCCCAGTGGAGGCTGCGCGGGGCGTTCATCCCGCCGAGCTCGGTCGGGATCTCCAGGCGCCACCACTCGGCGTCGTTGTAGTAGGCCCGGAAGGACTTCTTGAAGCTCTCGGGCATCGTGACCGTGTTGGTCTCGGGGTCGAACACGGGCGGGTGCCGGTCCGCGTCCTCGAACGACTCGGCGAGCACGCCGGTCGCCAGCCGGTTGACCTCGTCCAGGACGCTGCGCGCGGTTTCCTCGTCGACCTCTCCGAACGGCCCCGTTCCCAGGATCTCCTGACGGCCGAGGACCTCGAAGAGGTTGAACTCGATGTCACGCAGGTTGCTCTTGTAGTGCCCCATGAACACCCCGTTGCTCTCGGGCGGGCGGGTCACACCCGGTTACGTACCAGTCAGTAACCCCTGATGCTACCCGCGAGTAACTGAACAGACAACTGTGTACCGGAATGTGGGCGTCTCTAGGTCAACGGGCGGATCGCGGCGTGCCAGGGCGCACGAACCGTGTATGGCATTGGCCACAGGCTTGGTGATCGATAGGGCCTACGATGACGGCCTGTGGCCGACACGTGGAATACCGTCCGAGCCCGGCTGGGCGGTGAGCGACGGCCCCGCCTGACCCGGTCCGAGCGGCGGCTCTGGGAGGCGTACCCGACCGGAACCCTCGTGTCGCTCGGCGACGAACGGCCCCCGGCGACCGGCTCCCCCGACCGTACGATCCGGGCCGAGGTGATCTCCGCGCTCCTGCTCGGCGCGCGCGAACCCGAATCCGGGCACGTCCCCTCCGTACGCCTCCGCGGCGCGCGCATCACCGGAGTCCTCGACGTCTCCGGCGGCGAGGTCGGCTGCGAACTCCGCCTGGAGCACTGCGTCCTCGAGGAGCGGCCGGACTTCTCCAACGCCCGCGCCCGGCAGATGCGGTTGAGCGCCTGCGCGTTCCCCGGGTTCGACGGCGGCGGGCTCCGGGTGGACGGCTACCTGAGCCTGTCCGAGTCGCTGATCGACGGCGAGGTCCGGCTGACCCGCGCGTCCCTGTCCGGCGGGTTCCGCCTGAACCACGTGCGCCTGCGCAACCCCGGCGGCTACGCCCTCTACGCCGGAGGGCTCACGGTGGACGTCGGCGCCTTCATCCGCAACTCCGACATCGCCGGCGAGATGCGCCTCACCGGCGCCCGCATGACCGGCGGCTTGTTCCTCTACGGGACCACCCTGCGCGACCCCCACTGTGTCCTGGACGGCGGCAACATGATCGTCCAGGACCGCATGGAGTGCAGCGCGGGCTTCACCGCCGAGGGTCCCGTACGCCTGCGCGGCGTGCGGATCGACGGCACTCTCTCGTTCGACCAGGGCGCGATCCGAGCCTCGGGCCGGCGCGCCCTGCACCTCAGCCACGCCGACGTCAAGGAACTCATCCTCGTGCCGCGCGAGCCGATCCAGGGCGAGGTGACGCTGGGGTACTCCCGCATCGACGTCATCCTGGACCGGCCCGACGTCTGGCCGGAGCGGCTGCGGCTCAACGGACTCGTGTACGAGACGCTGCGCGGCGAGCCCGAGGAGGGCCAACGGCTCGACTGGATCTCCCGCGACCCGCACGGGTTCCGCCCGCAGCCGTACGAGCAGCTCGCCGCCTGGCTGCGCCGGATCGGGCGGGACGACCTGGCCCGCAAGTGCCAGCTCGCCAAGCAACGGGCCCGGCGGCGGCACCTCGGACGGATCAGCCGGGCGTGGGGCGTCCTGCTCGACTGGACGGTCGGGTACGGCTACCGGCCCTGGCTTGCCGCCGTGTGGCTGGTCGTGCTCGTCGCCATCGGCACCACCGTCTTCAGCATCGACCATCCGCGTACGATCAAGCAGCTCGACGAGCGGCCGCACTTCCACGCGCTGATCTACACGCTCGACCTGATGCTGCCGATCGAGACCTTCGGGCAGCGCTCCGCCTGGGACCCGGTCGGCTGGTCCCGCTGGCTGGCCTGGACCCTGACCGGCACCGGCTGGATCCTGGCGACCGCGCTCATCTCCGGCGTCGCCCGGGTGCTGCGTCGCTCCTGAGGGCCGCGCGGGAGAATGAGGTGCGTGGGCACCTACTTGATCACCGGGGCGACGGGCGGCATCGGCTCGGAGGTCGCCGACCTGCTGTACGACGCCGGGCACGCGCTCATCCTCGTCGGGCGGTCGGCCGAGCGGCTGGAGGAACTCGCCGCGCGGCTCGCCGGCCCGACGCCGCTGGCCCTCGATCCGGCGGCCCGGTGGGCGACCGAGGACCGCGTACGCACGCTGCCGCTGGACCTGTCCGACCCGCGGCGGATCGAGGCGTCTCTCGCCGACGTCGACCTCCCGCCGCTGGACGGGGTCGTCCACAGTGCCGGCGCGGTGGAGCTGGGCACCGTCGCGGAGGGCCGGCCGGAGACGTGGATCGAGCAGCTCGTGGTCAACGCGGCGGCCCCCGCCGAACTGACCCGGCTGCTGCTGCCGTCGCTGCGCGCGACACGCGGCCACGTCGTCTTCGTCAACTCGGGATCGGGGCTGCGCGCCCGGGCGGGCTGGGGTGCGTACGCGGCGAGCAAGCACGCGCTGCGGGCCCTGGCCGACGCGCTGCGCGAGGAGGAGCCGGAGATCCGGGTGACCTCGGTCTACCCGGGGCGTACGGCGAGTGAGATGCAGCGCAAGGTCCGTGCCCAGGAGGGCGGGGACTACGACCCGGCGGACTACATGTCGGCCCGCACGGTCGCCACGGTGATCGTGAACGCGCTGGCCACGCCGCGGGACGCCACCGTCACCGACGTCAGCGTGCGCGGCTGACCCGGCGCGTCCGATCATGGCAGTCCATCCCTCGCGGACTCTTAGGCGGCGGGCGGGAGCGGCCGGGCGGCTCCGGCGCGGCGGCGGGTCATGCGGGCGGCGAGCACGCCGCCGATCAGCCCGAACAGGTGGGCCTGCCAGGAGATCCCCGGCTGCCCGGGCAGCACACCGAAGATCATCGTGCCGTACAGCAGGGCGATGACGACGCCGACGACGATGTCCAGCAGGCGGCGTTCGAAGAAACCCCGGGCGAGCAGGTAGCCGAAGTAGCCGAAGATCAGGCCGCTCGCGCCGATGGTCACGACGTTCGAGGGGGCCAGGAACCACACGCCGAGACCGCTGACGACCAGGACGATCAGGCTGACGGCGATGAAGCGGCCCGCGCCCCGCAGCGCCGTCAGGAAACCGAAGATCGCCAGCGGCACCGAGTTGGCCATGATGTGGTCGAGGTTGGCGTGCAGGAATGGCGCCGTGAAGATGTGCCACAGGGCGTGCACGTTGTGCGGCTGGATGCCGTACTCCCGGGTCAGGTCACCGCCGTAGTTCACCACCTCCATGGCCCAGCACACGCCGAGCAGCAGGACCGTGATGATCAGCGCACCGACCGCGCGCGAGGCGTGGTGGAGGATGCCGTCGCGGGGAGAGCGCGCGGTGATCGGGGTGTCGGCCATAGCGCAACCGTACGACGCGGACCGTCGGGGCGGAATAAGCGTCTTCCGCGGACCGGAGTCCGGTCACCGTCCGCCGTGCGATCAGTGCCAGGCGGGTGCGACCGGCAGCGGCTTAAGGCGCAGGTAGCGGCGCTCGTCGGGGGTCGTGCCGCCCCAGATGCCAGCCGACTCGCCAGCGCGGAGCGCCCAGGCGAGGCAGTCCGACTGCACGGGACAGCTCGCGCAGACCCGCTTGGCCTCGGCCACCTGGTCCAGGGCCGGGCCGGTCGTGCTGACCGGGAAGAAGAGTTCGGGGTCGGCAGCTCGGCAGGCCGCGAGATCCGTCCAGTGTTCGATCATTACGATGCCTCCAGGTCGAACAAGGCCGCGAGGGTCTCGGGGCGCGCCTCGGCGCGTCTCCGGACCGGCAGCAGCCGATCGATGATCTGCCGGAGCGACGTCTCCACGGCGCCGAGGTGGTCCTCCGCGAGCGAGGGGACGCGGCGCGCGAGCCGGGTGAGCTCATCCGCGACCAGCTCCTGACAGTGGCGATCCAGGAGTCGGACGGGAGCCCCCATCGTTGACGGACTCACGCCGCCTCCTGAAGCGCTATTGACGAATCGTAGTACTACCAACTGTAGTACTACGACCAGTCGTGTCAATCCCGGCTAAAGTTTTCAGCCGTGCCCCACAAAGTGATCTTCCGCAGCGCCACCGAGGACGACGTGCCGGCGATCGTCGCGCTCCTCGCCGACGACGCGATCGGCGCCGGGCGGGAGGGCGACGTGGACGCGTACTGGGCGGCCTTCGCCGAGGTCGAGGCCGACCCGCGCAACCACCTGATCGTGGCCGACATCGACGGCGAGGTCGCCGGCACGCTGCAGCTCACCTACATTCCCGGGCTGAGCCGGATGGGCACCGAACGCGCCCAGATCGAGGCCGTCCGCGTCAGCGGCGCCCACCGGGGCCGCGGCCTCGGCCACCAGATGATCGAGTGGGCGATCGACGAGGCTCGGCGGCGCGGCTGCGGCCTCGTCCAGCTGACCTCCGACAAGCGGCGCGGCGACGCCATCCGCTTCTACGAGTCCCTCGGATTCACGGCGACCCACGAGGGCATGAAGCTTCCGCTGTAGTGTCCGAGGTTTCCAGCGCTTAGCCCTGCGTTTACCCGATGCTTGGTTACATGTCCGGGCAATCAGGTACACGAAGGGATCTCCCCCAGCGATGGTCGTACTCGCCGCGTCGGCTCGCCTCGACGCAGACGATGTCCTGCGGATCCGCTGGGCCGAGCCCCCGGCCGATGACGTGGCGCTCACGCTGCGCAACGAGGGCACCGCGCACACGGTCCGTCTCGACGGCGAGGCCGCCGACCTGTCGCAGCTGGACCTCGCGGACGGCACCTGGTCGGTGCACACGGCCGGCGCCGAGGTCATCACGATCGATCCGGGGTTCTCCCTCGACGGCCTGGCGGACTACGCACGGCAGGCCCGTACCCGCGCGCTGCGGACCTTCCGCGCCCCCTCGGGCGGCCTCCGCGTCGGCGTCCGGTCGGTCGAGCCGTACGCCGAGGTCACCGCCGTCCACCCGGGCGAGGAGAAGCTGATCCTCGAAGGTTTCCTCGCCTACGGCGCGACGCCCGAGACGGCGGAGATCGTCGCCGCCCGGCGCAAGACCTCCGACAAGGTCACCGGCGAGGCGACCGTCACCGGCCACCGCTGGCGCGCCGAACTGCCGAACGCCCCCTTCGCGGTGGAGACCGAGCGGGGCTTCTGGGACCTACATCTCGGTGGTCTCACCGTCGCCACGTGGCTCGACGACATCGCGCAGAAGAAGACCAAGGTCCGGTTCCCGGCACGGCACGTCGCACGCGACACCGACCGCGTACGGGTGCGCGCCTACTACACCGACCAGGACCAGCTCGCGATCGCCACCACGGTCGTCGCGAACGCGGAGGCGTCATGAAGATCTCGATCCTCATCATGAACGCCTACGGCATGGGCGGCACGGTCCGTGCGACGCTCAACCTGGCCGACGAACTGGCCCTGCGCCACGACGTCGAGATCGTCAGCGTCTTCCGGCACCGCACCACGCCGTTCCTGCCCGTCTCCGACCGCGTGACGGTGACCAGCCTGGTGGACCTGCGGGACGAGGCGAAGAAGTGGTGGCGGATCGGCGCCTCCTCCCGCCTGAAGAAGCCCAGCACGCTGATGCATCCGGAGGAGCGTGCGTACAGCAACTTCAACGCCGAGAGCGATCGCGCGCTGAAGCGGTACCTCCCCGGAGTCCAGACCGACGTCCTCATCACCACCCGGGCCGGGCTCAACATCGCCGCCGCGCGGCTGGCCCGAGACGGAGTCAGGCTCGTCGCGCAGGAGCATCTGCACTTCGGTGCGCACAAGCCCGGCATCCTCGAAGAGATCCGCACCTGGTATCCGAAGCTCGACGCAATCACCACGCTGACCGACGCGGACCACGGCGAGTACTCGGGCCTGCTCGACGGCCACCCGACCCGGGTCTACACGATCGGGAACGGGCTGCCCGACACGCCGCGTCCGCAGTCCCGGCTGGAGAACCGCGTCGTCCTGGCCGCCGGCCGGCTGGTCAAGGTGAAGGGGTACGACCGGCTGCTCAACGCCTTCGCCAAGGTCATCGAGAAGCGCCCGGACTGGAAGCTGCGCATCTACGGCAGCGGAACGCACGCCGACAAGCTGAGCCGGCAGGCCCGCTCGCTCGGCCTGCACAACAACGTGGCCTTCATGGGCGCGACCAGCGACATCGAGGGCGAGATGGCCAAGGCGTCCCTCCACGTCATCACCTCGCGCTTCGAGGGGTTCGGCATGACGATCGTGGAGGCGTTCGCCGCCGGGGTGCCCGTCGTGTCGTTCGACTGCCCGCAGGGCCCCCGGGAGATCATCACGTCCGGCCAGGACGGCGTGCTGGTCCCCGACGGTGACACCGACGCGTTCGCCGACGCCCTGCTGTCCCTGATGGACGATCCCGACGAGATACGGCGGCTCGCCGCCAACGGCAAGGAGACGGCGCTCCGCTACCGGATCTCCAAGGTCGCCGACCAGTGGGACGAGGTCTTCACGGACCTCCGCTGAGCCGGGGCCTCCGTCGTCGTGACAGGACCTCGGCCGATCGAGACCGGGCGTCCATAGTCCATTCCTCGGTCAAGCGGGTTTCCGTTTTCCGTCGTCTCCCTCTCATCGCCGCCACGACACGCTGAATGATCTGCGTCATCATCGGCGAGTAATCGAGGGGAAACGCCATGGTCGACAACGAACTCTTCGGCGGAGTCGAACAGGGGTGGCGCGTGACGGTCGCCGCCGAGCTGTACCGGATCGAAGAGCACTGCTCCCACTCGGCACGCGCCCAGGCCGAGACGGTGAAGATCTGGCGGGTCCTCAACCTGTGGCTCGGGTCCTCCGCCGTCCTCGCGGCCGGGGTGGCCGGCAGCCTCGTACTCGCAGGCGAACGCTTCCCCCTCATCGCGGGCGGCCTGGCGCTGGCCGCCGCGCTCCTCGCCACCGTCGTCAGCATGGTCGCGCCCGGCCGCAAGGAGAACCAGGCGGCCGAGGCCGCCAAGGCCTACCGTTCGGTGGAGACGGCCGCGCGGCAGGCACGCGAGGTCGACCTGCCCGGCCACGCGTTCCTGCAGGCGCGGCAGGTGCTCGACGAGCTCACCGACCGCTGGCACGCGGTCATCCGCAACGCCCCTGCCACTCCCGCGTGGGCGCAGCACCGCGCGGAGCGCAAGCGGTACGTCGAGCGGGCCGAAGAGGTCATGACCGAGCGCATGAGCGACATCGTGCGCGTCTTCCAGAACCCCCGGCGGGCGGCCGACCAGCCCGCCTGATGCACCGGTTATGCGACCTGGGCGGCCAGGTGGCGCAGAGCGCGGGCGGTCGGCGTGTCCGGATCGGCGGTCATGAACACGACCTGCTGGTCGTCGTCCGGGACGGTGAGGATGTCGCAGTTGATGCGAAGCCGGCCGAGTTCGGGGTGCGTCATGATCTTCGTCCGGTGGCCGGGGGCGCGCACCGGGTTGGTGGCCCAGATCTCGTTGAACTCCGCGCTGCCCGCCCTGAGCTCGGCCAGCAGGGCGGCCAGGACCGCGTCCTGGGGATACCGGTCGGCGGCGGCCCGCAGCCGTGCCACCGCGAACTCACCGAACTCCTCATGGCCCGTGGTCAGCACCTGATCGCGGAACAGGAAACGCCGGCGGGCCAGGTTGGGCTGGGCACGAAGATCACCGAGAAGCGCTTCGGCGAGCGGGTTCCAGGCGATCACGTCGTAGGTGGCCGCGGTGACGACGACCGCGGTCTCCGGCATCCGACGCAGCAAGCCCGCCACGTACGGGCGGACCTTTCGCGGCGGTCCGACGGGTGGCTCCGGGGCCACGCCGGCCAGCCGGAACAAGTGCATTCGCTCGGCGGGCGCGAGCAGAAGCGCACCCGCCAGGGACTCCAGGATCCGCTGCGACGGACGTGGCCCCCGCGCCTGCTCCAGCCGGACGTAGTAGTCGACCGACATACAGGCCAGCTCGGCGACCTCCTCGCGGCGCAAGCCCGGCGTGCGGCGCCGGGGCCCCGCGGGCAGGCCGACGTCGCCCGGGCGCAACCCCTCCCGCCGGTCGCGCAGGAAACGAGCCAGTTCACCGCTCGCCATCCGATACCTCCCTGGTTCCCCTCTCACTGGTATCGATTGTCCCTGGATCGGCCGCGCCGCCGGCGGGCACCCTCGACAGCATGGACAACTCGATCGCACTGGTCACCGGCGCCACCAAGGGCATCGGCAAGGAGATCGCGCGCCTGCTCGCGGGCGCGGGCCTCACCGTTTACGTCGGCTCACGCGACGCCGCGCGCGGGCAGCGCGCCGTCGAGGAGATAGGCGGCGACGCCCGGCTGCTCGTCCTCGACGTGACCGATGCCGCGAGCATCGCCGACGCCGCGCGCCAAGTCGACACCCTGGACATCCTGGTCAACAACGCCGGCATCTCCGGCGATGACAAGACACCGGACCGAGAAGACCTCGACACCTTTCGCCGCATCTATGAGACGAACGTCTTCGGGGTCGTCGCGGTGACCAACGCCTTCCTACCGGCACTGCGGCGGTCCGCGCACCCCCGGATCGTGAACATCTCCAGCGGCACCGGATCGCTGACCTGGTCTACCGGGCCGCAGTTCCCGCACCGGGGCACCTACGCCGCCTACCGGTCGTCCAAGACGGCGCTGAACGCGCTGACCGTGTATTACGCCCACACCCTGGCCGGTGACGGCATCAAGGTCAACGCGCTCGCACCCGGCCTGCGCCGGACCGATCTCAACGCCACCGCCGCCGCCAGCGACGGCGACCCGGCCGAGGCAGCGGCGGGCGCTGTCCGGCTGGCGCTGCTGCCGGACGACGGGCCCTCCGGGGAGTTCCTCTCCTGGGACGGGACCCCGGCCCCGTGGTGAGAGACGGCGACCAGAGCTCCCATCGATAGGTGAGTGAGCACGGCCGTCGTGCCGGTTGTCACCCGGGGGCCTCGGTCCTCCGCACGCGAGGCCCCCGGGTGACCGACTGTCGCTGCCCGGCCTCGCCGTCACGACGGACGTGCCCGGCGTGCCGCTGTACGTCTTCGTCAGCGAGTCGGGCGCCTACTCGATGACGAGCTCCACCGGGATGTTGCCGCGGGTGGCGTTGGAGTAGGGGCAGACCTGGTGCGCCGCCTCGACCAGCTCGCGACCGGTGTCGGCCGGTACGCCGTCGGGCAGCTCGACGCGCAGGGTCACCGCCAGCGCGAAGCCGCCCGAATCGTCCGGCCCGATGCCGACCTCCGCGGTGACGGCCGCATCGGAGACGTCGATCTTCCTTTTGCCCGCGACGAGGTTCAGCGCGCTCGCGAAGCAGGCGGCGTATCCGGCGGCGAACAGCTGCTCCGGGTTGGTGCCCTCCCCATCACCGCCCAGCTCGGGCGGTATGGCCAGGGTGACGTCGAGCTTCTTGTCGGAGGTGACCGCGCGGCCGTCCCGGCCCGAAGCGGTGGCGATCGCGGTGTACAGCACACTCATGTCCACTCTCCCATTTACTAGACAGACCTGTCTGTTCGAACTCGAAACTAGACAGATCTGTCTGCTACCGTCAACCCATGGCGTCGACCACGATGACCCCCCGGCGCGAGAGCCTCGCGCGGCGCCGCGTCCTCGACACCGCGCTCGCACTCTTCTACGCCGAGGGCATCCACGCGGTCGGCATCGACCGGATCATCGCCGAGGCGGGCGTCGCGAAGGCGACCTTCTACCACCACTTCCCGTCAAAGGACGACCTCGTCTGCGCCTACCTACGGGAGCAGATCGGTGCGGTCCGACGGCACGCGGTCCCGCGCGGCGAGACCCCCGAAGAGAAGATCGTCGCCGTCTTCGAAGCCATCGGCGAGATCACCTGCCGGCCGGGCTTCCGGGGCTGCGCGTTCATCAATGCGGCGGCCGAGTACCCGGATCCGGACCATCCCGTGCGCCGGGTGATCGCCGAGTTCCGCGAGTGGTTTCGCGGACTGCTGGAGGAGTTGCTCGTCGCGGCGGGCCACCCGGAGCCGAAGCGCACGGCCGTGATGCTCCTCGCCCTCCGCGACGGCCTCACCGTCGCCGGCGAACTCGACGACCCAGCCGCGGCACGCCCCGCCGTCCGCTCCGCCGTCACCCGCCTCATCCAGCTTCCGGCCTGACGCCGCCGAGTTCGACGACCCGGCCCGAGGGTGGCCGCACAGAACGCTCGGCGAAGACCCGCACCGACTGGCGGCCTGTGGTATTACATGCCGATGTGCGGTCCCGATTACCGAGCATTCCGCTCGCGCCGACCGTCCCACGACGGGACCGCACCCGGCTGATGTCAACGCCGGTGCACACGTTGACGATCTCGATCACTCACCGCTTCGTCCATGTAACCCAGTGACAGCGGACTGTTCCGCAAGTTAGCCTGTTCCGCATGACGCGAAACAGGCCGCCAAGCGAAACGGTTCTGCTTCACGGTGTGGAGCGGGAACTGCGCGCACTCTTGCCGCAAAACTGGGAGGTGCACGCCCGCCGAGGGCCCGATCGCCGCGGCGACCGCGTTATGGATCTTCTGCTGGACCTCGAAGCTCCCGATCGCACGCACGCGCAGATCGTCGTCGAGGCCAAGTCAAAGCTCGACCCGCGCGACGTTGAGACCCTTCTCCGACACCTCGCCCGGTATGAGAGGACCGCGTCGGCCGGGAAAGAGGCCTCGACCGGACTCGTGGTCGCGGCACCTCATCTGTCCCGTCGGACCCGAGAACTCCTAGCCGAGGCGGACGTGGGGTGGTACGACTCCACCGGGAACCTTCATCTGCAGCTAGAGCGGCCCGCGCTCTACATCGAGCGGCAGGGCGCCGACCGGAATCCCTATCCACCGGCCGGTGACCGACGGCTGCGGTCCCTGCGCGGCCCCGGCGCCGCTCGCGTGATTCGAGCGCTCCTGGACAACGCCACCCCAATGGGAGTGCGCGAGTTGGCAGCAGCAGCCGATGTCGGCGCCGCGACCAGTTCCCGGGTGCTCGATCTCATCTCCAGAGAAGGGCTGATCGAGAGGGATGCAACCGGCGCGGTCAACGCTGTACGCAAAAGATCACTTGTGCAGCGGTGGGCCGAAGACTACGGCCTAATGACGACAAACAACCCGATACCAATGCTGGCACCGCGCGGTATCGACCAAACGATGCGAGAATTGGGAACCTTTTCCGGGTCGTATTCGATAACCGCCGAGGCAGCCCTCCGAGCCCATCTACCGGATCAGACTGCCGCAGTCGCGCCAACTTCTCTCCTCACCGTATATGTCGATGACGTCGTCAGCGCTCAGGAACATTTGAAGCTCCGCCAGGTCAGTCGCGGATCGAACGTCATGCTCGTCGAACCGTTCGACGAAGTCGTCTATCGAGGCTCCCGGATCCAGGAAGGGATACGTTACGTCAACCCCAGCCAGACGGTCGTCGATCTCCTCACGGGGCCCGGACGATCCGCTGAAGAAGGCCAGCAACTTATCGACATTCTCGCATCCGAAGAAGTGGAGTGGACTCGATGAACGACGTACCGCAGGAGTACGTCCTCGCCCGGCGCGTACTGCTCGACGCGCTCGATGCATTAGGTGCCCAGATCGACGCCGTCGTCCTCGTCGGTGCACAGGCCGTATACCTGCACACAGGTCAGGCGGATATCGCCGTCGCGCCAACGACGACGGATGCGGACATCGCCCTGGCACCGAGCCTTCTCCGCGACGAACCACTGCTCGCCGAGGCCCTTGGCCGTGCCGGCTTCATTCCTAATGCGAATCCCGGTTCCTGGGTCGGCGCCCATGGCGTGACGGTCGACCTCATGGTGCCTGAAGCGCTGAGCGGATCCGGCGGTCGGCGAGGAGCGCGTCTACCGGTGCACGGTAACCGCGTCGCCCGCAGAACCGCTGGGCTCGAAGCCGCGCTGGTCGACTTCGAACAACGCCGGCTGGGAGCATTCGACCAAACCGACCAGCGCGCTTACACGGTCCGGGTCGCCGGTCCCGCCGCGCTCCTCATAGCCAAGACGATCAAGATCGAAGAACGCCGCGGTCAAGGGCGACTCCGAGCGAAAGACGGACTCGACGTCCTGCGAATCCTGCAGGCCGTTGACACGGATCCGCTCGCTGAACACCTGCTGAAGCTCGCCGCCCATTCTCTTTCGCAGGAGACAACACAGCGAGCCGTCAAAGCGCTGCGCGAGCATGGCACTGACGTCGAAGGTCCGCTCGCGACTCTTGCCGTCCAGGCGGTCGGCGTCCTCGCGGATCCGGCCACGATCGCGAACTCGCTCACCGCTCTGGTCGAGGACCTCCTGCTCGCCTACGACGATCTAACGTCCCGGCGAGAGATCGAGTGAGATAGGCCCTAGACCCACCGCGCGAAACGCGCGGTGGGCCTACGGCTGCGTCAAAAAGGGAATCCGTCAGGACAGCGGGGTGATGCGGTCCCGGGTCGGGACGGCGACGCCGGTGGTGCCGGCGGCGCCGAGGTAGGCGACGAAGGCGTCGATGTCCTGGGCGCCGCCGAGCGGGTCGGTGCCCTCGTTGAAGACGGTGAACCCGTCGCCGCCGGAGGCCATGAAGTTGTTCATGGTGACGCGGAGGCTCGTGGTCGGGGTGATCGTCGCGCCGTTCACCTTGATCTCGCCGATCTTGCCGGCGCACGTGGCGGCGGACGGGTTGGACTGGTACGTGAGCGTCTTGGAGATCTGCATGACCTTCTGGGACGTCTGGCCGCCGCAGCCGGTGAACTGCTGCTCCAGTACCCGCCGGAGCATGTCGCCGGTCATCGTCTTGGTGACGAGGCTGTTGCCGAACGGCTGGACGGTGAAGGCCTCGCCGTAGGTGACCTCGCCGACCGCCTCGCCGCCGGAGGAGACGTCGCCGGCCTTGAGATCGGCGCGGACGCCGCCCGGGTTCATCAGCGCGAGCTGGGCGCCGCCCTTGCCCGGGTCGGAGGTCGCGGCGAGCTGCGCGTCGGCGATCACGTCGCCGAGCGCGGTCTCGCCGACGGTCGTCGCGTCGCGGGTCAGGTCGCCCTGGATCTTGCCGACCACCTTGTTGGCCAGCGGCGCGGACGCGTCGACGTACTGCTTGACGACCTTGGCCACCGCCGGGTCGGCCTTGGACGGGTCCTCCTGACGGACGACGCCGGGGCCGGGGGCGTTCAGGGCGTTCTCGACGATCGAGTTGGTCGCGTCGGCGGAGACCAGCGTGCCGGTCCGGTCGTCGACCTTCAGTGTGAGGTCGCTGAGGATGCGGCCGAAGGACGAGGCGCTGGTGATCAGACGCGTCACGCCGTTCACCGTGATCGTGCAGCGGTACTCCGCGTGCGTGTGGCCGGACACGATGACCTTGATGGAGGGGTCGAGCTTCTTGGCGATCGCCTCGATGTCGCTGCCGGCCAGGTTCCCGGCGCAGCCGTCCGGCGCGCTGATCGTGCCGGTCTGGAAGCCGCCCTGGTGGATGACGAGGACCGGGATCTTCACGCCCTGCCGGGCGAGCTGCTTGGCGGCGCGGTTCGCGGCGTCCGCCTCGTCGCCGAAGTCGAGCCCGGCCACGCCGGTCGGGGTGACGATCGTCGGCGTGGCCTGCAGCACCTCGCCGATGAAGCCGATGGAGATCGGCCGCCCGCCGGTGGAGGGGAACCGCTTGACGCCGTACGCGGGCAGTAGCGTCTTGCCGGTCGCCTTGTCCGTCACGTTGGCGGACAGGTACTGGAAGTCGGCGCCCGGGTAGGTGTTCGTCGTGGTCCACCGGCCGTCCCGCTTGACCGGGTAGGGCGCGCCCTTGCAGCCGGTGCTCGCGCAGCCGCCGTTCTGGACGCGCAGCAGTTCGGCCCTGCCCTTGTCGAATTCGTGGTTGCCGACCGAGGCGAAGTCGGCGTTCATGAGGTTGGCCATGATCGTGGCCGGTTCCTCGTTGAACAGCCCGTTCACGAGGGGGCTGGCGCCGATGTCGTCACCGGCCATCACGCTCGCCGAGCGGGAGCCGTACTGCTGCTGCTTGTCGTGCACCGCCTTCGCGAGGAAGGCGGCGCCGCCCGCGTACTTGCCGTAGATGTTCAGGCCGGCGGGCTCGAGGTTGCCGTGGAAGTCGTTCCAGGCGAGCAGGTGGACGTCGGTGGTGCGGCCGGGCCGGTCCTTGCCCGCCCAGTCGACCGCGACCTTGTCGGAGAGCGTACGGGCGCCGGCGATGGTGACCGCGCCGGCCGGCTGGGAGCCGGTGACGGCCAGCGGCGCGGCGGCCACCGCGCCCAGCGCGACGGCGATCAGTCCCGCACGGGCCGCGCGGGAACGCAGGAACGCAGGAACCAAGGCTTCCTCCGGGAGCCGGGGACCACGCCGTCTCCGGCGGGGACGCTGAATACCGGCCGTACCTTCCCATGGCACGGCGACGCACGGGAAGACGTCGGGTTAATTCGTATTCATGGCGTGATCTCCCTTGTGACCGTTTATGCGGCGGTGAAGTACATTGCCGCCTGTGCCGACTCCCGCCTCGTCTCCGGAGGCTCCTCCCACCGCTGACGTGGCGCGGTCCGGACGGCGCCCACGCGTGGCCGGGCTGCCGCTCGTCACCGCGCTGATCGTCGCGGCCGTGGTGCTGCGGCCGGTGCTGACCGGGCTGCTCGGCCACCCCGCCGTCGCCAACTGGGCGACCGTCTTCGTCGCCATCACGATCCAGGCGCTGCCGTTCCTCGTCCTCGGCGTGGCCGTCAGCGCGTCGATCGCGGCGTTCGTCCCGCCCGGCCTGATCGCCCGGCTGCTGCCGAAGCGCCCGGCGCTCGCGGTGCCCGCCGCGGCGGTGGCCGGCGCGGCGCTGCCCGGCTGCGAGTGCGGGTCCGTGCCGGTCGCCGCGCGGCTCCTCTCGATCGGCGTGACACCCGCGGCGGCGTTCGCCTTCCTGCTGTCGGCCCCGACCATCAACCCGGTGGTGCTGGTATCGACGGCGGTCGCGTTTCCCGGCCGTCCCGCGATGGTGGTCGCGCGGTTCCTCGCCAGCCTGGCCGCCTCCGTCGTCATGGGACTGCTCTGGATCGCGCTGGGCCGCGACGATCTGATCACGCCGAGGCGTTCGCACGGCACCGAGGACGGTCCACGGCTGACCGTCTTCCTCTCCACCGCGCAGCACGACTTCCTGCAGGCCGGCGGGTTCCTCGTCATCGGGGCCGGCACGGCCGCGACGCTGCAGACGCTGGTGCCCCGGCACATCGTGGACTCCGTCGCCGGGACCGGCCCGCTCTCGCTCGTCGTCCTCGGCGTCCTGGCCGTCGTCGTGGCCCTCTGCTCGGAGGCGGACGCCTTCGTCGCGGCCGGGCTCAAGCAGTTCTCCCTCACCGCGCGCCTGGCGTTCCTCGTGGTCGGGCCGATGGTGGACGTCAAGCTGTTCGCCATGCAGGCGGGGACGTTCGGCCCGCGGTTCGCCTGGCGGTTCTCGCTGGCGACCTTCGCGGTGGCGGTCACCTGCGCCGGTCTCGTCGGGTGGTGGCTGCTGTGACCGAGGACGCCCGCGCGACGACCGTCCTGCTCGTCGGGGCGATGATGGTGCGCCTGGCGCTCACCGGCGCGTACGCGAAGTACGTCAAGACCGGGATGGGCTGGGTCCTGCTCACCGCCGGGATCCTGCTCGTCGGCCTCGGTCTCATTGGCGTCGCCCGCGCTCTCGGGTTCGTACGGGGCCGCGGGGACGTTCACGGTCACGATCACGCGCACGGCGATCGGGCCGGATGGCTGCTGCTCGGGCCCGTCCTCGCGCTGCTCCTCGTCACGCCACCCGCCCTCGGCAGCTTCGGCGTCGGCCGCAGCGCCGCCGTCGACGTCAGTTCCGGCGGGCGTACCTTCGACCCGCTCCCCGTCGGGCGTACGGCGCCGATGACGCTGCTGGAGTTCGACGAGCGCACCGCCGACCACGCGGGCGCCAGCTTCGGTGCGACGCCCGTACGGCTGACCGGCTTCGTCACCCCGGCGAACGACCGGACCGGGTTCCGGATCGCGCGCTACCAGATCGCCTGCTGCGCCGCCGACGCCGTCGCCGCCGTCGTACGCGTCACGGGCACGACCGGGAACCCGCCCGCGCGGGACCAGTGGGTGACCGTGACCGGGACGTTCCAGCGCGCGGCCGACGGCGTCCCCGAACTGCGCGCCACCAGCCTCGCCGAGATCACCGCCCCACGGGACCCGTACGAGTGACCGTCACCGCCGACAGCGGGGCATCGGCAGGCGCCACGCGAGGATGTTCCGGCGAACGTCGATGACGAACAGGCCGAGCGCCAGGACGAGGACGGCGGCGGAGATCAGGATCGCGTGGGCGCCGAGGCGCAGGGTCAGCCACCCGCCGAGGAACCCGCCCACCAGGAAGCTCACGATGATCACGGCGAAGCTGCGGGCCTTCCGCGCCGACTCGGGGTCACGGTCGGCGACCGCCACGTAGAGCGCCTGCGCGGCCGAGCGCAAGTTCCCGGTCGTCATGGTCGAGTTGTACGGCCAGTCGATCAGCGTCCGGAACGACGACACCTGGACCGACGACACGAACGCGATGACGACCACGAGCACGCCGTCCGGGACCATGGACGACAGGAACCCGGCGGCCACGAGGACGAGGATCTCCAGCACGAGAGCAGCCCTGGCCGGCCCCCGTACGACGGCCGCGACGCGGGGCCGCCGCAGCGTCTCCGCCATGGCGACCCCAACCATGAACGCCAGGAGCGGCGGCAGGTGCCGTACGGCGCTCCCCCAGTGCCCACGGGCTGCCTCCACGCCGAACAGCACGACGTTCCCGGTCTGCGCGTTGGCGAAGACGCCGCCCAGGCTGATGAAGGAATACGCGTCGAGGAAGCCGCCGACGAGCGCGAGCAGGACACCGAGTTCCAGCGACGCGACCGTGCGCCGCCGTACGGACTCGGTGGTCGTCTTCATTGCAGGAGCCGCTCCGGCAGGGGTACGTGACGGGCGCGCAGCCATTCGCCGAGCGCCTTGGCCTGGGTGTCGAAGCGGCGCGCCTCGGTCGCTCCACCATCGAGCAGACCGCGAACGACGAAGTTGACCGCCCGCAGGTTCGGCAGGACGTACCGGTCGACGGTCAGCCCGCGCGTCTCGGGCAGCAGCTCCTGGAGCCGGTCCGTGGTCAAGGTGGCGGACAGCCACGGCCAGGCCGCCGGGTCGGACACCCACAGGCCGACGTTCGCGTTGCCGCCCTTGTCTCCGGAGCGGGCGTGGACGAGACGGCCGAGCGGCCCGTCGACGGTCGGCCCCGCGTCGTACGAGACGTCGCCGACGGGAGCGGCCGTCGCGGCGGGTTCGGCGGTCACCGGGACCGGGACGATCTCCTGGCGCCCGTCGGGGTGCACGACCGTGTGCCGCAGGGCCCGCTGGGGGATGAGCGTCGGCCAGTACACGCCGTACGCGGAGCCGGCCGACGGCACGCCCATGCCGTAGATCCCCGGGTAGCTGGACAGGGCGAGCTCGACGCACAGGGCGGAGAAGGCCCGGCCCGCGCTGCGCTGGTCGCCGTCGACGGCGACGTGCAGCAGGCTGGACCCGGCCATCTGGTCGGCCGGGTCGGTCGCGGGCCGGCCGATGCGGGTGAAGCGCAGGTCGGCGATGCCCGGGTCACCGTCGAGCCGCGCGTGCACGGCCCGCTCGACGAGCGCGGCCTTCGCGTCGATGTCCAGCCCGGTCAGCACGAACGTGCAGCCGTTGCGCCAGCCACCGAGCCCGGTGACGGCCACCTTGGTGGTCGGCGGCGGCGCGCTCCCGGCCGTACCGCTGATCCGGACCCGGTCGGGCCCCTCCTGATCGACGCGGACGGTGTCGAGCCGGGCGACGACGTCCGGGTTGAGGTAGCCCGGCGAACCGATCTCGTACAGGAGCTGGGCCGTGACGGTGTCGACCGTGACCGCCCCGCCGGTGCCGTCGTGCTTGGTGATCACGCTGGTGCCGTCGTGGTCGACCTCCGCGATCGGGAACCCGGGGTGGCGCAGGTCCGCGATGGCGGTGAAGCCGGAGAAGTTCCCGCCGGTGGCCTGGGCCCCGCACTCGATCACGTGCCCGGCGACGACGGCCCCGGCGAGGGCGTCATGGTCGTCCGGCGACCAGCCCCACCACCAGGCGGCGGCCCCCGTCACCAGCGACGCGTCGGCGACCCGACCGGTGATCACGATGTCGGCCCCGCCCTTGAGCGCCGCGGCGATGCCGAACCCGCCGAGGTACGCGTTCGCGGTCAGCGGCTCGTGCCCCCAGCTCGTGAACGGCTTACCGGTGTCCAGGTGGGCCAGCTCGTGACCCTCGGCCGCCAGCTCGGTCAGGCGCGCGGACAGGTCGTCGCCCTCGACGTGCGCGACCGCCAGGTCCACCCCGGCCTCGGCCAGCAGCGCGCGGGTGTCCCGCGCCAGGCCCGCCGGGTCGAGGCCGCCCGCGTTCACGACGACCTTGATGCCGCGCTCGGCGATCTCGGCGGCCACCGGCTGAAGCTGGCGCAGGAACGTCGTGGCGTACCCGCCGGTGGGCTTCTTCAGGCGGTTCTTGGCCAGCACCAGCATGGTGACCTCGGCCAGGTAGTCGCCCGTGATGACGTCGACCGGCCCGCCGCGCACCATCTCGGCCAGCGCGGACAGCCGGTCGCCGTAGAAGCCGGAGCAGTTCGCGATTCGTACCGGCCGGTTCATGGGCTGCTCCCGGGTGATGACGCCTGCACAGGGACAGGACCGCGTCGCACCTGTCCCGGAAGGCGAAGTTACCGCACGGTCGTCCGGCCGCCCCCGGCCGGTCGACTCCCGTGGCGCGCAACTCACGGTGCGGGAACTGCATTTTCCGCGTGCTTCGGGTAGGTGCCCTGCGAGACCGACGAGCCGAAAGGAGACGAGCATGGGCGACCAGAGCGCCAAGCACGGACCGCATATCGACGAGGAGCTGCGGCACGAGACCGAGGGCCTCGAGCGCGCCGCTCGCTCGACGCGCGCGGAGGAGTGGAAGGAGCCCGAGCCCGTGGAGGACGACCGGGACCGTGACCCGACGTCGGCCGGCCTCGCGGACCGCGAGGGCACTCCGCCCGGCATGAGCCCGGACGATGTCGAGCTGCGCAGCGCGCTGGCGCGTTACCTGGCGGGCTTCCACGAGCCGATGCGCCCGCGGGCACTCGCCGAGCGGGCGGCGCGGAACGGCGCGCCGGACGACATCGTCGGGGCGCTGCGGAACCTGCCGAACCGGGAGTACACACGGGTCGCGGAGGTCGCCGAGGCACTCGGCCTGGGCCACGAGACCCGACGCGTCTGACCGCTCTCACCTGCGCGAAGGTCGGCGTACCCGGGTTAGTCAGATCTGTCTCCGGCGCTAGTTGTTCTCAGGCGAATTCGAGCGAACATGGGAATCGAGTTGGAGGTTCCCTCCAGTCGTCGGCAGAACGCAATCCCGGCAGGTCTTCGGAGGTGGTTCATGATGCTGCTGACGTCGATCGACCCATTCGTGCAGGAGTTCGAGCGGCAGTTCGACCGGCTGGCCCGCCAGAGCCTCGGACAGTCCGGCGGCTCCGTGATGCCGATGGACGGCATCCGCCGCAAGGACGACGTGGTGCTGCGCTTCGACCTCCCGGGCATCGACCCCGACTCGATCGAGGTCACGGTCGACCGCGGGGTGCTGACCGTCAGCGCCAAGCGCGAAGAGGAGTACGCCGAGGACGATCGGCTGTTCGTACGGGAGCGCCCGATGGGCGCCTTCACCCGGCGGGTCTACCTCTCTGAGCACCTGGACGCCGAGCGGATCGACGCCGCCTACAACAACGGCGTGCTCGCGGTCCGCATCCCCGTGATCGAGCAGGCCAAGCCGCGCAAGATCGAGGTTCAGAAGTCGGAGCAGAAGGCGATCGTCCGCTGACCGGATCGGTCGTCGGCGGGGTGGGCGCCGCGACGGCGCCCACCCCGCCGACGTCAGTGGAAGGGGGCGCCATGGGGCCACTCCTCATCGACGATGAGCACGCGCCGCTCTACTCGGTCGGCCAGGTCGCGGGGATGCTCGATGTGCAGCAGGCGTTCCTGCGGCGGCTCGACGAGTTCGGCGTCGTCCGTCCCCAACGGTCCCCGGGCGGCCAGCGCCGCTACTCCAGGCAGGAGATCGACCGCGTGCAGTACGTCGCCCGCCTCGCCGACGAGGGCATGACCCTCTCGGCGATCCGGCGCGTCCTCGAACTCGAACAAGAGGTCCGCCTGCTGCGCGAACAGATCAAGGTGGCGCGGCGCCGGATCGCCGCGCTGGAGGCCGCCGACGCGGGCGAGACCGGCGCGACCGGGTGAGTCGGCAGGTCCGCGCGCATCGCCTCCGGCCTGCGGGGAATGACGGCGAGTAGAGGAGGGTGGCGAGCCGAGCCGCAGGTGAGAGCGGGCCTTACGGGTCAGCGGACAATCGCGGACCGACTGGCCGATCGGGTTTCGCAGCAGAGAGCGGCTGGACCCACCCGCCGCTCACCGCCCTCCGTACCGCCGAAGGATCATCGCCCTCCGTACGACGGCCGCCGGGGCCAGATGGCGAAAATCGGCCGGATCGTACGGCCAGCGCAGGAAGACGACGCCCCACCAGGGCCTGGGTCGAGGCCGGCACCCGGACGTCGTCGCGCGGAGCCCTGGTGACGGGTTCGGGGCGCCGCGCCTCGGTCACTCGAAGTCGTCCGGGCTGAGGTCCTCGGGCCGGGCCGTTCCGCCCCCGCTGCCCGGACACACGTCGTCGCCCGCATCGGTCTGCCCGGTGACAACGGTGTCCTCCTCGGCCGAGGCGAGCGACGTCTCGGTGGTTCCTCCCTCGACGTCCTCCCGGTCCTGTCTTTCATACGGCTGTCGCATCGTCGGCCTCCTGCTTTCGGAAAGCCCTGGTCATACCTCCCCTACCCGCCGCGGGAAGCCCGACACCGCGCGCTGGCCTGCCATCTCGCGACATTCAACGGCCTGTCGGATAAGTCGCCGTTAGGGTGATCGACAAGCAATGCCGACCGATGAGAGGCCACCGGGGTGGACCAGGCGTTCCAAGTCGATCTGCGCGGCGTCGTCGACCTGCTGAGCCGGCACCTGTACTCCAGTCCCCGCGTCTACCTGCGGGAGCTGCTACAGAACGGGGTCGACGCGATCACCGCGCGCGGCGACGGGCCGGGGCGGATCCAGATCGAGACCGGAGACGAGCTCCGGGTGCACGACGACGGGATCGGCCTGACCGAGGCCGAGGTCCACGAGCTGCTGGCGACGATCGGCCGCTCTTCCAAGCGCGACGAACTCGGGCTCTCCCGTCACGACTTCCTCGGCCAGTTCGGCATCGGCCTGCTGTCGGCCTTCCTCGTCGCGGACGAGATCACGGTCGTCACCCGCTCCGCACGCGGAGGAGACGCCGTACGGTGGACCGGCTTCGCCGACGGCCGCTACCGCGTCGAGCCCGGTACGCGCGACGAGCCGGGCACCACCGTGAGCCTGCGGGCCCGGCGGGGAGCGGGCGACTGGCTCACCGCCGCGACCGTCACCGAACTGGCCGCGACGTACGGCGAGCTGCTCCCCGTGGATCTCACGGTGGACGGGCGGCGGATCAGCGCCGACGGCCCGCCCTGGCGGGCGGCCTACCCGGACCCCGGCCGCCGCAGCGCCGCGCTCGACGAGTACTGCCGGCGGGTCTTCGGGTTCGCCCCGTTCGACGTGATCGACCTGGACGTCCCCGAGGCCGGGCTGACCGGCGTCGCCTTCGTCCTCCCGCAGCCGGTGACCCCCAGCGCGCGGGGCGCGCACCGCGTCTACCTGAAGCGGATGCTGCTCGCCGAGGGCGTCGAGGGGCTGCTCCCCGACTGGGCGTTCTTCGTACGCTGCGTGGTGGACGCCGGCGAGCTGCGCCCGACCGCCGGCCGCGAGGCGCTGTACGAGGACGAGTTGCTCGACGCCACCCGCGACGCGCTCGGCCGGCAGGTCCGGCAGTGGCTCGTACGGCTGTCGGAGACCGACCCGGCCCGGCTGCGCGCCTTCCTGCGCCTGCACCACCTGGCGTTGCGGCCCTTCCTGGCCGCCGCGCAGCAGGCCGTCGACGCGCTCGGCTGCGAGGTCGTCGTCCGCGACTTCGACCCGGCGTCGCGGGCGTCGCTGCCCGCCCTGTACTTGACGTCCTCCCCCGCCTGAAGGCGGGGGATTCCAACCCGCTCTACCCGGAGGGTTGAACAGGTTGAGGTTCGCGGTTCACAGCCCCGCCCGATGGCTGGAGGGCTCCCCGCGCTGTCACCGTCCGTCCGACGGCGATGTTCTTGGCCGCGTTCACATCCGCATGATCGGCATGCCCACAGGCGCGACAGCAGAAAACCGCTTGGCTCTCGCGATTCTCCGCGGCGCAGTGCCCACAGGCATGACAGATCTGAGACGTGAACGCGGGATCGACCTTCTCCACCCGGCCCGGTGCCTTGTCCTCCAGCCGGGTCGCCAACTGTCCCCAGCCGGCCGCGTGGATGGAACGGTTCAGCCCGGCCTTGGCCCGCACGTTCTTCCCCGGCGCGGCGAGGGTGCCACGCGCGGACCGCACCATGTTCTTGATCTTCAGGTCTTCGACCC
>JBJMIW010000253.1:0-3180 GCA_045806665.1 Actinoallomurus sp. | reverse complement strand
TCGGCTCGCCCTGGTGGCGGACCTCGCCGATGGCGAGCACCGGCTGGTCGGCGTGCTCCAGCCCGTACACCTTGCGGCCCGGCACGTCCTGATGCGTGAGGACCGCCTCGACCCCGGGCACCGCGAGCGCGGGACCGATGTCGATCGAGCGGATCCGGGCGCGCGCGTACGGGCTGCGCAGCGTCGCGCCGAACAGCGTCCCGTCGATCCACAGGTCGGAGGCGTAGGCGAACTCGCCGGTGACCTTGAGCGTGCCGTCGGGCCGGGGCGCGCTGTCGCCCACCCCGCCTCGTACCGGGGCGACGACCTCCCCGGGTGTGCCTACCGTCACAGGACCTCCTTGGCGAGCTCCATCAGGCGGCGGTGCGCGTCGGCACCGGCCCTGCCGATCTCGTCCTGCGGCGCGGAGACGAGCACGTCGTCCTCGACGACCGTCCGGCCGCCCACCAGGAGCCTCGCCAGCGGCGGGGACTGGCCGTGGACCAGCGCGACGACCGGGTCCTCGACCGCCGCGTGGAAGCCGTCGACCCGCCACACGGCGGCGTCGGCGAGCTTGCCGACCTGCAGCGAGCCGATCGCGTCCTGCCGCCCCAGGAGCCGGGCACCGCCGAGGGTGGCGAGTTCGAGGGCCTGCCGGGCGGTGAGCGCGCTGGGGCCGTACCTGGCCCGCTGCAGGTACAGGGCCTGCCGGAGCTCGCCGACCAGGGGGACCATCTCGGCCGACGCCGCCCCGTCCACGCCAAGGCCGACCGGGACGCCGGCGCGGAGAAGATCGCGGACGCGGGCGATGCCCGCCCCCAGCCGCGCGTTGGAACTCGGGCAGTGCGCCGTGCCGGTGCCCGTGTCCGCCATCGTGGCGATGTCGGAGTCGCTCAGGTGGACGGTGTGCGCGAACCAGACGTCGTCGCCGAGCCAGCCGACCTGCTCCATGTACTCCACCGGCGTGCGGTTCAGTTGCTCCCGGCAGTACTCCTCCTCGTCGCGGGTCTCGGCGAGATGGGTGTGCAGCCGTACCCTCTTGGCCCGGGCCAGGGCGGCCGACTCGACCAGCAGGTCCTTGCTGACGGAGAACGGCGAGCAGGGCGCCACGGCGATCCGCAGCATCGAGGAGAACGCGTCGTCGTGGTAGGCGTCGATGACGGCGGCCGTCGCGTCGAGGATGTCGTCGAGCGTCTCCACCACCTCGTCCGGCGGCAGTCCGCCGTCCGACTTCCCGCGGTCCATCGAGCCCCGGCACGGGTGGAAGCGCAGGCCGATGCGGCGCGCGGCGTCGATCTCGGCGGCGAGCAGGTCGCCGCGGTCCTTGGGGAAGATGTAGTGGTGGTCGGCGACCGTCGTGGCGCCCGACTTGGCCAGCCAGCCGAGCCCGGCGGCGGCCGCGCCGCTCACGACCTCGGCGTCCATCCTCGCCCAGGGCCGGTACAGGGTGACCAGCCAGTCGAACAGCGTGTCGTCCTTGGCCAGCCCCTGCGAGGCCCACTGGTACAGGTGGTGGTGGGTGTTGACCAGACCGGGCGTGACCAGGCAGCCCCGGCCGTCGATCCGCTCCGCCTCGGCGGCGTACGGAGCCGGACCGGGGCCGATCGCGGTGATCCGGTCGCCCTCGATCACGAGATGGCCGTCGGGGATCTCCACACCGGCGACCGGTGCGAGATAGGCGTTCTCGATGATGACGGTCATCGTGTCGCGGCCTTCAGCTCGGCCGCACGGCGTACGGCATCGAGGATCTTCTCGTATCCGGTGCAGCGGCACAGGTTGCCGGCGAGCGCCTCGCGGATCTCCGCGTCGGAGGGGTCGGGGACCCGCGTGATCAGGTCGTCGGCCTGCACGAGCAGGCCGGGCGTGCAGAAGCCGCACTGCACGGCGCCGCACTCCGCGAACCCCCGCTGGACGGGCGCGAGTCCGTCCGCGGCGGCCAGTCCCTCGACCGTCCGTACCTCCCGGCCCTGCGCCTGCCCCGCGGCGACGAGGCACGCGCAGACCGGCACGCCATCGAGGTAAACCGTGCAAGAGCCGCATTCGCCCTGCTCACAGGCGTTCTTGGCGCCGAGCATGCCCAGGCGCTCGCGCAGCACGAACAGCAGGCTCTCGCCTTCCCAGACGTCGTCGGCGACCTGTTCGCGGCCGTTGACGGTGAACGTCACGCGCATTGGCGGGCTCCCTTCCGGTAGTCGTCCCACGCCCACGCGAGAGCCCGGCGCGCCAGCACGCCGAGCGCGTCCCTGCGGTAGTCGGCGGTGCCGCGCACGTCGTCGATCGGGCTCGCGGCCGCCGCGACCAGCTCGCCGAAGCGCGCGGCGACGGCCGGGTCGAGGTCGGCGTCCCAGCCGGCCTCGGCGGCCAGGAACTCCTCGGCGGCGTACGCGCGGCGCGGCGTCGGAGCGGCCGAACCGAGCCCGGTGCCGACACGACGCTCGCCCGGGAACAGCGCGATGGAGAAGGAACAGACCGCGATGACCATCGCGTTGCGGGTGCCGATCTTGGCGAAGTACTGCGGGCCCGCCGCCGGGACCGACCGGAAGGCACGGATCAACTCGTCGGGCCGCAGCGCGTTCCGCTTGACGCCCAGGTAGAACTCGGTCGCCGGGACCAGGCGGACGCCCCGCGCCGCCGATTCCACTTCGACGACCGTGTCCGTGGCCAGCAGCGGCGGATGCGCGTCGCCGGCCGGTGAGGCCGCGCCGAGGTTGCCGCCGACCGTGCCGCGGTTCCGGATCTGCGGCGAGCCGACCGTACGGGCGGCCTGCGCGAGTCCCGGCAGCCGGTCGCCCAGCTCGGTGATCAGCCGGGCGTACGGGACGGCGGCACCGACGCGGAGGGTCCCGTCGGGCAGCGTCACCCAGCCGGCGAGGTCGCGGACCCGGCCGAGGTCGAGGAGCGCCGCGGGGCGGTGCAGGTCGAAGTTCAACTCGACCATGACGTCGGTGCCGCCCTGGATGGGCAGCGCCTCCGGACGCTCGGCCTTGGCGGCGAGCGCCTCCTCCCAGCTCGTGGGGCACAGGAAGTCCATGCTCACTCCCACGCGAATCCGGCGTCGGGGGCGTCGTCGGCGAGGACGGCGCCCTCGATGAGGCCGTACGGGCGGTCGGCCGCGAAGAACACCTCTTGCGGGTTGTCCAGGCCGAAGGGCTCCAGGTCGACCGTGACGTGGTGCTTGTTCGGCATCGCGCAGCGGCCCGT